>JAQCJA010000355.1 GCA_027593305.1 bacterium | reverse complement strand
GATCGTGAGCAGCTCGTGGCCATCGGCTGGCAGGGAGCCGGTTCGTATTCCCTGCTGCCGCTGCCGGACTTCCCACCGATCCGCGCCTACACCGATCAGATCCAGGATCTGATCGAGAAGTACGAGATCGGTGTGCACGACCTGTCAAAGTCCGCTGCGATCATGGAGCGCAAGGGCTGGGTCCGCGACGCCGAGGGTTTCTGGGCCAAGGACGGCGAGCGCATGAAACTCGTCATCGACATCGGTGCGATTTTCAACGACATCACCCCGGTCCTTGTGGCGCAGCTGGAGCAGGCCGGCTTCGACGCCGATTTCCGCATGACGCCGGACTCCAACACCCGTATGGCGCAGGGCACGGCCAGAGCCTTCCTCTTCGGCAATGGTGGGTCGGTGCGCGATCCCTACTTCACACTGCGGCTCTACCACAGTCGCTTCGTGCAACCCACAGGCACCCACGCCGAACGTTTCTGGCGCTGGTCGAACCCCGAGTATGACCGCATCGTCGACCAGATGGGCAAGACCTCACCGGATGACCCCGCTCTGCAGGGCCTGTTCCGGGAGGCCATGGAGATCTGGTTGCGCGAACTGCCGTCGATTCCTCTGGTCCAGTGGTATCACCGCATTCCCCACAACCAGACCTACTGGACCCACTGGCCGAGCCTGGAGGATCCGTACATCAACACCGCGTACTGGCACAATACGTTCCTGCTGTTGCTGCTGGGCCTCGAGCCAACCGAAGCGGCCAGCACCTGAAGTGGCCCGTGCGGGCGCCGGTCTTCTGTCGCTGTCTGCTGCTGCTGTTGCTCCTGGCAAATGGTCTGGCGGCGCTGCCGGCGATCGAGGCGATCCAGGCCAGCAGCGATACGGTTCATCGGTTCCAGAAGTTCGAACTCACAGCCGGAATCCGGGCCGCTTTCGAGAACGCCTACGACTTTGACGAAGTCAGCGTTTACGTGGCCTTCAGCGCTCCATCCGGCACGACATCAAGGGTCGACGGATTTCATGTCGATGACACCACGGGTGCCGGGGTGTGGGTGGTGCGTTTTGCGCCCACCGAACCGGGTCTGTGGCGCTATGCCTTGTCGAGCCGTGACAGCAGCGGAACAGCGACGGCGACACCTGGGTCCTTCACTTGCATTGTGGGCGACGACCCCGGCTTTCTCCGCACCACACCGAATGCCTACCTGCGCTTCGACGACGGCACGCAGTATTTCGCCATCGGCGAAAACATCGGCTGGGGCGCCTTCACCGATCCTGTCGCCGACTACCGGCGCTGGCTCGACGATCTGTCCGATCATCGCGGCAATTACATGCGTACGTGGATGGCGTCCTGGGGTTTCGCCCTCGAATGGCAGGACACGGGCCTCGGCAGGTACGCGGAACGTGAGTATCGAGCGCAGCAGCTGGATCAGGTTGTCGAACTGGCCAGCGAACGCGGCATCTACATCCAGCTTGTGTTGAACAACCATGGGCAGGTGTCGACACGGGTAAACCCCGAGTGGCAGAACAATCCCTACAACGTCGCCAATGGTGGCCCCTGCCAGAACACCTGGGACTTCTTCACCGATGCCACCGCCCGGGACCTGTTCAAGCGACGCCTGCGCTACATCGTCGCCCGCTGGGGCTACGCACCCAACATCCTGGCCTGGGAGCTGTTCAATGAGGTCGACCTCACCGACGACTATCCGCAGCATGCCGGGGACATCGCCCGTTGGCATCAGGAGATGGCCGCCGAGCTTGTGCGCCTGGATATCAACCGGCATCTCGTGACGACCAGCTTTTCCGGCGATGCCGCCAGTGGCGGCATCGAATCTGCCGACTCGATCTGGCGCCTGGCGGATCTCGACCTGACGCAGACGCATTACTACGGCCTCGACACGGACGCGTTGCGAGTGCAGCGAGACCTGGTGCAGGAGCAGCGTCAGGCTTTCGGCAAACCGGCCATGATCGGTGAATTCTGTTTCACCGACGCCGCTACGGCCCGCAGCAGCGACCCGGATGGCATCTACCTGCACAACTCACTGTGGGCTTCCGCCTTCTCCGGGGCCATGGGCGCGGCGGCCATCTGGTGGTGGGACAGTTACATCGAGCCTCTGGATCTGTACTTCCACTTCGAGCCCCTCGCCCTGTTCTTTGCCGCTCTGGACCTGCCGGCGGAGGACTTCCGCGCCCGCGTCGTGCGCGCCGGTTCCGCCGCCGCTGAGGATCTGGAGGCCAGGCCCGGCATCGGCCTGCGTCGCGCCTCTGTTGCGGCCTTCGAAGTCTCTCCCGGGGGTGTTATAACACCGAGCCCGGTGCAGGCGGGCCGCTACCTTTTCGGCGCCGAAGATGTGGACCGCCGCAATCCACCGACCTTCTTCGTGGACTACGCTCAGCCCGGCGAGTTTCACCTGGATACCGGATCCGTCCTGGAGGGCGCGCCGCGACTGACGGTGTGGCTCGACGGCAGGCGCGTCTTCGACGTCGACGCTGTAGCGGATGGTCATTTTGTGGTCCCCGTGCCGCTGGGCCCACATGCGATTCGGGTGGAGAACTCCGGATCCGGATACGTCCGTATCACCAGCTACAACTTTGCCGACTATGTCCCGACGGTCCTCAGCTTTGCCCTGCAGGGGCAACAGACGATTGCCGGCTGGTTGCAGAACAAGAAGTACAACTGGCGCGATGTGTTGGCCGCCGGGCCACCCCCCATCGTCGAACAGGCTGTTGTCAGGATTGATGATCTTGCCTTGCATGGCGACTACCGCGTCGAGTGGCTCGACCCCCTGAACGGCGAGCAGCTGCAGTCGAACACGGTTGCTTCCACGGAGGGTAGCCTCACCCTCGAGACACCCCCGTTTTCATGGGATCTCGCCTACCGGATCCGCTATCTCGGTGCGGCGACGGCCGTGACCGACCTGGACGCCTCTGCCGACGCAGGCCCAGAGGCTTTCGCCCTCAGCCAGAATTTCCCGAATCCATTCAACAGCAGCACCGTGATCGGCTACCAGCTGCCGCAGCCGATGATCGTAGATCTGCATATCCATGATCTGCTCGGACAGCGCGTGGCAACGCTGGTGCAGGGCCTGCAGCCGTCGGGGTCGGCGCAGGTCATCTGGCAGGGCGTGGACGATCGACAGGTGCCTGTGAGTTCGGGTAGTTACTTCTACGTGCTGAGTGCCGGCACCTACAGTGCCCGCGGCAGGATGACGTTGCTCAGGTAACGGGACCGAACCGGCCATCACCGCGCGGACCGGCGTGATCCTGGCGTTTGCCGACTAGGGTTTGCCGAACTCGCGCGTGACGCTCTGGCCCGCGCTGCGACCGTCTGGCAGGACGAGGACCAGTTGCGAACCGCCTCCGGGCAGATCCACCACACCATCGCCGGTGAGTTTCTGCGACAGGGTGAGGGTCAGATCGGCGGCTGCATTCAGCGGGTTCGCCGCCGACAGGGCCAGTCTGTCCCCCGCTTCGAGCAGCAACAGAAGGCACGCCATATCAGCGGCGAGCGTGCCGTGTTGGCCGAGATCAGCAATGCCCGCCTCGTAGAACACGACCCCGGTCAGACCCAGATTCACTTCCCGTACGACCTGCAGCGACGCCGTGTTGGCTGCCAGTTCGATGACCGGCGCCTGCCCATCTGCATCGGCATCAGGCATGGCTGCGTTTCCCGCAGTGTGAAGTGTGAGGCAGAGCAGTACGACCTGTCCCACATGCACGATCCTGCGCATGACTCAACCTGAGACGGCGGACCCGGGCCCATTGGGTTCGGCCCCGAAGGCGCGCATGTAGACTCTGGTGCGCTCGTTGAGGACGCCGTAGAAGCCCCGTGTCTCGGCATCTTCGTGGTCGCGCCAGAATGTAGCGGGAATCCCCGAGTCGTTCGCCAGCGGCGCACGGGCGCGGTGGCCGTAGTAGATCTGCGCCGTGCGACGTTCGTGCGACGTTGGGCGCGTCGTGGCTGTATGCAGGACGGAGACGTTGAACAGGGCGCAGGTCCCGGCGGGGCCATGCAGATCGTAGACCCCACCCCGAGTCAGTTGCTCGTCGTTGTTCACCAGCACCGGTTGCTCGAGCGCCTCGGGTGACAGGGAGAAACAGTGGGTGCCATCGTCGACGTCAGACAAATACGTGATGAGCTGGATGTAGTCCATGCGCAGAGGGTGCTCGTGCCAGTGGGGCTTGTCGCGGTGCCAACCTTGGTGCAGGTGACCCTCATACTCTCGCATGGAACGGAGGCCGATCTCACCGAAGCACAGAGGCCCACCCATGAGCTCTTCGATGACGGGAAAGATGCGTGGGTGCCGGATCAGTTCATCGAACTTCGGCGTCGTCAGCAAGGCGTCATAGTTGGCGTGCTGGTGGTGGCCATAGGGATGCCAGAAGTAGGGATACTGCTTGCGGTCGGCAGCAAACAGATCGTTGAAAGATTCGACTTCGTCGTCCTCGAGGACCTTTCCCAGGTTGAGGAAACCATTCTGCTGAAAGAAACGCTTCTGTTCATCGTCCATGGTTGCTCCTTTGCCAGGGCGCGTAATATATAGCCACAGCCGCTTCGCCACTGGGCCAGCATCCGGGAGCAAGCCCCATGTCGATTTCACAGGATCCGATCGCGATCACCGGCCTATCGCCCCTGGGTCGGCCATGAGAATCGAACGCATCGAACTGTCCGTATTCGAGACCCGGACCAATACGGGGCGCTTCGATCTGCGGCAGATCGATGCCGCACCCGGGCACAGACGCTGGGTGCGCCGCAGTCACCCCACGCCGCCCGGGGAAATTCACGTGCTGCACGTGTGGACCGACGACGGTGTCGAGGGCATGTGCACCGTCGGTGACGCGCGCTACACGACCATGCGTACCGAGGATCTGGAGCAGCTGCGTGTTCTCGCCATCGGCGAGGACCCGCTGGCTCGTGAGCACCTTTTCGACAAGATGCATGCGGCCACACGCAGCATGTTCACCCTCATGGGTTGATTTGGCGCCTTCGATAACTGTCTGTGGGACATTGCCGGCAAAGTCGCCGATCAACCCGTGTGCGAACTGATCGGTCGTGTTCGCGCCAGCTGTCCGGCGTACTACAACTTTGGTGGAGCCACCCCGGAGGCTGCAGTGGCCGATCGGGATCTGCCGGCGCTTCAGCGGCTGTCCAAGCTGCTGGAAATTCCGCTGCTGGCGCCGGAGACCATGATGAACGACTTCGAACTCAGCCAGGTATGGCTGCAGTCCCGGGCCGTCGGCATGTTGCGGGTGGGTGGCTCGCGGGACGAAATCGGCAAGGCGATCGGCCTGCTGAATCCCGCCGTGCCCGAACAAGGGTCGATCAGCGCCCCCGACCTGCCGGGCTGGGGCGCTGTGTGGGATCGAGC
>JAQCJA010000354.1 GCA_027593305.1 bacterium | reverse complement strand
GGGATCCGTCAACTGCAGTCCGGCGGCATGGTTTACGCGTCGACGGATCCCGTGCTGTGGGTGTCCTGCTTGCGGACCGCCCGCTGCACGATCGCCTCGGCACTTGCCGGGTGCAACCCCTGCAGCGTCATCAGCGCCTTCAGTTTCCACGGAATCACGAGTTCCCGTTCCCGGCGGGCAACACCCCCGAGAATGGCCGCGCAGGCCTGTTCGAGGCTGACGGACTCGCCCGTGTGTGCGCGTCGGCCATCACCCACAGGCGTGCCATCGGCGGCAAATGCGTGGCTGCGCAGCTCTGTGCCGCGCAACCAGTGGAGCAGAACTGTGAGGACACCAACACCGCGATCCGCCTGTTCCAGGCGCAACGTGTTGCAGAAACCCTGCAGCGCATGTTTGGCGGCGACATAACCGGTATGGTTGGGTACCGCCAGGCGTCCCTGGATCGAGGAGATGGCGACGAACTGGCCATGGCGCTCCTGCAAGTGCGGCAAAGCCGGATGCACGCAGTGTACGGCGCCCAGGTAGTTGACCTCCATGAGTCGCCGAAACAGTGTCAGATCCGTTACCTGTTCGAAGGGAGCCCACATGCTCAGTCCGGCGTTGGCGATCAGGCAGTCGATGCCACCATGGGCGGCGACGGCCGCCGCCGTCAGACGTTGACCGTCATCGATGTGGGTCACGTCACCGATGACGGCAACCACCTCGCTGCCTCGCGCACGGCAGTCGGTGGCCACCTGTTCCAATCGATCCTGACGGCGTGCCAGCAGCGTCAGATGGGCACCAGCGTCAGCGAAGGCCCGCGCCAACGCCGCGCCCAGACCGGCGGAGGCGCCGGTGATGATGACAGACCTGCCCCGATGATCGTCGGTCACACCCGGCTACTCACGCGCTGCGTCGGCAAGGGCGCCGTTGCGTACGCCGAAGACGTTGCCGGGATCCAGCGCCCGTTTTGTCTCTCGCAGCACCTGCAGGCTTGCCTCCGACTGGATCTGTCTGAGGAAGCTCGCACGGATCTTGCCAATGCCATGGTGATGGGACAGGGATCCACCGTGGTCGAGGATCGCCTGGCGCAGTTTCGCTTCAATCTCGTGGTATATGGCATCCGGCCGCTCAAGGCCCTTGCCGGAGAAACCCATGGTGAAGTAGATGCAGACGCCGGTGTGATACGTCTGCGTTACACGATACGACAGATATGGTGTGCCGCGGACGCTGCGCGACTTGCATTGGCGGTGCAACTCCTCCTCGACGGCAGCGGTGACGTGGTGGATCCGATCCCACGGGACCGACGTCTCAAAGGTCTCACCCATGATGTGGAACTGGTTGAAGAAATCGCGGATATAGGCGATACCGAAGGTCAGCATGTAACCGCGCCGGCCGTTGTGTGAGCCGCCGCTCAAGCCTCCGTACTGTTTCGCCAGCAGGAAGATGATCTTCTTCTGATGCGCCACTTCGCGACGGGTGCCCTCCATGACGATGGTGCACGCCGCCATGCGTTTGGCGTCGAAACCTTTCACCGTCATCAGGAAGAACCGCTGCACCTTCGCCAGCAGGCCCTTCAGCGCAGACGGTGCCGGCTTGAGAGCCTGACCAAAGCGGAATTCGGTGTTGTTCACCAGGCGAATGCTCGCCGGCAGCCCCCCCTCATGGCGCAGCTGCTTGAGGAACCGCACCCCATCTTCAAACTGTGGGAAAACCAGTGAGCCGTATTCCCGGGCTTCGGGGAGCGGATGCACCTTGATCGTCGCCCTGGTGATAATGCCGAAGTTGCCTTCGTTGCCGAACAACCACACGCGGGGTTGCACGCCGGTCGCATTTCGTGGCGTCGAGTGGAATGTCTCGATGTCACCGGCGGGTGTGACCAGCGTCGCCTCAAGGACGATGTCTTCGATATTCCCATAGCGGTTCTTCTTCATGCCACTGGCGTTGGTGGCAATCCAGCCGCCCAGGGTCGAAAGCTCAACGCTGTCGGGGTCGTGGCCCGAGGTGAACCCACGGGCACCGAGTTCCCGCTCCAGTTCCTTGCCTGAGATGCCCGCTTGGACGGTGGCCTGCAGGTTGTCCTCGTCGAGCGACAGGATCCTCGTCATGCGGCGCATGTCGATGGAGGCGATGATGCGCTCTTCCTGCGCCGGGAGAGTCAGTGCGCCACTGACGTTTGTACCGCCACCATACGGCACCAGGCAGACATTGTGCTCGGCGGCAGTACGGACGATGTGACGCACCTCGCCCTCTGTTTCCGGGTAGAGCACAACATCGACAACCCGCCCCAGTGCACCGAGATAGAGCAGTCGGTAGATCTCGTCGACACTGAGCTGCCCATGACTGTGTACGAGTCGTTCGTCATCAGCGGCCGTGATCTGCCGGTCGCCGAAATGCTGCCTGAGGTCGTCGACGAAGTCCTGATGTTTGCGCGGCGGCGGCGGTTTCTGCTGCGCCACCTCCGGCATCACCTCTGCCGGGGTGATGGGCACGCCCAGAACTTCCTCGGCAAAGGGGATGAAGTACGGCATGGAGTACCCCGCCAGCGGGTACCGGCTGCCGGTAACACGGACCGAACGTTCGCCGTCGAATTCGAAAACCGTATCCGTGTAGCCCCACTTGTGCGGCTGGCGCTCACCATCAGCGGGGTCATAGAATGCATCGGACTGCCCGGCCGTCGGCCGCCGCAGGATTAGCCAGACGAGCAGCGCAATGGCGATGGCAACAACGATGAGGGCTTCAGGCATGGAGCAGGCTCCGAGATTCCTGGGGCTGGACTTGGGGCTGGGGCATCTGCTTGATGTACGGCTGTCGGGGTGGAGGCGTCAACCGCGAATGGTTAGCTTTTCCGCCCCCGTCCCATTCCTCTTTCAAGTCGGAGATTCCGCACCCGTGGCTGATGCCAAAGCAGACACCCATACACCGGATATTGTTCGCCCGCCAAAAGAACTCGTCGACGGCCTGCGTGAGGTCGGCTCCGCCACCGCCGCAGGCGAGTTGCGCAAGCTCGGCATCGAGGATCCGACCATCCTGGGACCGACGCCGTACACGCCGGGAAAGGTAGTGGCTGGCCCCGCCCTGACCCTGCAGTTCATGCCAAAACGCGGGGATGTCTACAACCATGACGAGTACTCCGACCCGGAGCAGCAGTTGCACCGCCATGTGCTCTACCACACGCAGCCCGGTGACGTTGTCTGCGTCGATGCCCGCGGCAGCATGACAAGCGGCTGCTTCGGCAACATGATGCTCACCTTCTTCCAGGGACGCGGTGGTGTTGGTGTCGTGATTGACGGCTGCATCCGCGACTACCCCATCGTCCTGCGTGATCTCGATCTGGGCCTGTGGTTGCGCGGCGTCACGCCGAACTTCCATACGCAGACGAACATCTACCCGTACGCCGTCAACGTCCCGATCGGCATGAACAACAACCTCGTGCTGCCCGGCGATATCATCGTTGCCGACGATGACGGCGTTGTTGCCGTCCCGGCGAAACTGGCGGCCGAACTCCTCGGCCTGGCCAGTCAGCATGCCGAATGGGAAGAATTCAGCCGCGAGCGGCTGCTGGCCGGCGGCCACCTGAAGAGATACTACCCCCTCTCGGAGGGGGCCCGTCCGGAGTATGAGGCCTGGAAGAAGGAACGGGGCCTGTAGACACACTTGGAGCCCGCGGGGGTCAATGCCCGCGGGCTCGGATTTCGGCGATCTATCCTGTGAGGGCCTGCCAACTGCCATCGGGCCGCCGGTTCACGTAGCGCAGCCGGCCTTTGCGCAACTGTGGTGTCAGTTCCGCTGACTCGGGATCTCGTTCGGCCAGAATATGCCGCGTGGAATCTTCCGGTGACGGCATGACGATGCCCTCTGTCTTCTGTGGACGCCCGTCGACACGGATCTCGACGTTCACAATCAGCGCACCGCGAGACTTTTCTGCAGCGGACAACTCAACGGGCATTTCCGGGTCCCCGGAATCATCAGCATCCTCCTGCGCCCCGCCCAGGCTCTGCAGTGAACTGAGAATGGCTTCGGCATCCTGGTCCGCCTCGGCTGCCAGCTTCTGTTCCATTGCCATCAACATTGCCTGGCTGCGCCGCCGCACGGCGAGTTCCTCCTGGGGTGATGCATCGGCGAGAACCCGCGCCAGCTTTTTCCGCAGCAGGTCCTCGGCATGGCTGCGCGCCACCTTGATGGTACCGTTGGCACGGTAGATGGCTTCCACGTCATTGCCGCAAGCGCGCAGAATGCGGCTGGCCAGAAGCAGCCGCACCTTGCGCCGGAACGGCGTCGGCTCGATGAGTTGATCGAGCAGCCGGATCAGATCAAGGAGGTCCCCCACCGCCCTCCCGCGCTCCGCCCGTTCCGTCGATTGCAGCCGGTCCCCGTAGGCAGCGACGCTGAGGCGGCGAAGATCGTCGACGAAGGACTCCTCAATGTGCAACTGTGGGACTGAATCCAGCTTGCGTGGAGCGATCAGGTTGTAGGGTGGCAGGCGCGCGGCGAGCAGGCGCATTTCCGGATCCTGGCGCTCCATGACAGCCGCCGCCAGATCGAGGAAGCCAGGGCTGCGCATCAGGGCAGACATCAACAGCGTCCGATCGCCGTCCTCCCCACCGAGGACAAGATCCTTGTGCTGAATCAGTGTGCGCAGCAGACCGTCGTAGTCTCCACGGATGTTCTGCAGGGCATCAAAGACCTGCAGGTGTGTTACGGTGCCCTTCACGGCGTTGTTCAGTGTCGCCTCCAGCGCCCGGCGACCTTCTTCATCGACAATCTCGAGCCGTTGTCGGGTTGCCTCCTGCGCATCGACATCGTGTGCCTGCAGCGCGACGTCGATGTCGGCCAGCGCCCTGAACTTCTCGGCAGCATCCTTCGACACGAGTCCATCATCGACATACGCCGGAACCGCGTGCGACAACTGCGCCATCGCCTGCGTGTGGAACTGCAGGTGGATGCGTTCCTGCTCCCGGACCCGACGGGCAGCTTCGTCCGGTCGCACCAGCCCGGCATCGATTGCAGCCCGTATGGGAGCATCCAGAAGGGTCTCGACGTCGCGTGCATCCTCGCTGGTGAACGAGGACGATGCGGTCTTTGCTGGCAGCATGGTCGCGCGGCGCCCCCCGGTCCCGACACGCGGATCGGACCCGGACACATCATCCCGGACGAAATCCCCGCCTCTTCTCTGCATGGCGCGGACCATCTTGACGGCACCACTCACACAGGCGACGAGATCGATCAGGGCCGGCTCGAGGTGAATCTCCCGGAGAAATCCCTGGATCCGGTCCCGTTGCAGGAACCGCTGCAGGGAGGCCGATCCATGGCGTTGCACCTGGGCAAGATCCCACTGCAGCCGCTCTACGCCGCGGGAAAAGGCCTTCTCAAC
>JAQCJA010000353.1 GCA_027593305.1 bacterium | reverse complement strand
CCAGCCCTCGATCTCGTGCCCAAGCGCCAGCAGTGCCGGTCGCTGCGCCAGGGCCAGTTCCTCGAGTCGCACCACGTCCAGGTGACGTGGCGTGGATGTGATGTCCGGCGTGCGCTCGACGGTTGTGGCCAGGTCCCGATCCAGGGCGGCGTTCAGCCTCGCCTCGGCCTGCCGACGCTGCAGGTGCAGGACGATAAGTCGGTCCCCCAGGCCGGACTGTGACACCTGCGCCTTGAGAACATCCTGCTGCAGACCCCGACCCACAGCGTATTTGGTCTGCGCGATCCGCACGAAATCGGCCAGTAGTTTGTCGTTCTTGCTGGTGATGTCGATGGCACGATCGATAAATGCCAACTCGTACCAGGCGCGCTTCACGGCGTGGACGACCTGCGCTTCCCGATCGGTGGCGCGCGCCTCAGCAGCAGCTGCCCTGGACCGTGCCTGCCGTTCCTTCGCCGCCGGCAGCCCGGGCCACGGCAGACGCTGGCTGACGCCCAGCTGGCGACCACTCATGGGTGTGCTGGAGAAGTTCCATTCACTCGTAGGCACGTTGCTCAGATCCAGACGGATCATCGGATCGGCCAGTACACCTGCCGGCCCGATGCGGTGCGTCATGGCCTCGGCCTGCAGTCGCTGTGCCCGCAGCCCAGGATTCCGGGTCAGAGCTTCGGCAATGAGTTGCTGGAGCGAGACGCCGGCCGCCATCGGTGTGCCAGCGGCTGCCGTGGCGATCAGGCTCAGGCACCCGATCAAAGCGAGAATCAATCCTGTCATCGGTCTCTTCCTGCGATCGCGACCTTGTTGATCTCCGCTATGGAGACCATGGGGTACGCGGAACACCACACTCTGCACGACAACACCCGGACCATGGTTCGGGCGCGTCGTTTGCGCGAATCAGAGCGTGCGCAGACTAGATCCGGTAGGACTGATGCAGTTGGAAGAGATGCAGATGGGGTCGCGGCCGCTCCTGGGTGGGGACGACGACAGATGGCCTGGTTGCGACAGGCAGGATAGACACAGGGACGGAGGTGATCACGCCCGGACTACTGACGGTGACCTCAGAGGGCAGAGAGACCTTCTCCGCTGCGACAAGTCCTCCACAGCCCACTTCGCAGCAACAGGCGGCAGCAATCGTACCCGCCGGTGGCGTGGGCATGTCGCAACCGCGCGTTGTGCAGGCACTGGCGGCACCTGCGCCCAGATGGGCGAGCAGAACCAGTGCAGCAAGAGCGCTGCGGATGGAATGGAAGGTGTTGTGCATGACAACGAACGTAGCCTGCGAGAAAGGCATCCGCAAACAGAATCGCAATTCCCGTGCCGCTTGCTCGTCACCGTGGGCTGTCTCGGATGGCTCGGGCCTCACGCTTCATTTTGGATGGGACAGACACCCCCCACCTGGTGAGACAGTGTCGCACATAGAGACATATGTGTCCCAATCGGCGATCGAATTCTGCCTCTTTCAGGGAGAGAATCTGCGGCACGAAAGATGCTGATGTGAGTATGAACTGCACTCGAAAGGAGATGACCTTGACTGCCATACCCTCCCGGGTCCTCGACACCTACTGGCACGACATCCGCGACTGTACGCCGATTTCGCACGAGGAAGAGACCGCCCTCGTACGTCGGGCCCGTGGAGGTGACACCGAAGCCCTGCGCGAGCTCGTATCGGCCAACGTCCGCTTCGTGGTATCTGTGGCCCGCGAGTTCCAGGCTTCCGGCCAACCTCTCAGTGAACTGATCTCCGACGGCAACATGGGGTTGATGGAGGCCGCCCTGCGCTTCGACGAAGAACGCGGCTTCCGTTTCATCACCTATGCCGTCTGGTGGATCCGCCAGTCCATCCTGCGATCCACGACCCGTCGGCGCCGTATGGTGACGGCCCCCTCCAACCGCCTCGAAGATCTGAAGACCGTCGACGGTGTCCTGTCCCGTATGACCCAGGAGCTGGGGCGAGTGCCCACGGACGCCGAGATCGCCGCCGAGGCCGGCTATACGCAGATCCGCGTGCGCCGCGCCCTGGAAGTTGCCGCACCCGAGGTCCGTCTGGACAGGGCCCTGTATCCGGGTGAGCAGGACACCGATGTCCTGTCGATCTACGCCACATCAGATCCACCAGTGGACGAACAGATCGAGACCAGTGAGCAGGGCGATCTCGTGCACCGCTGTCTCGATGTTCTCGATGAGCGTGAACAACAGATCATCCGCTGTCACTACGGTTTTGACGGGTTCCCACCCATGACACTGGAAGCCATCGGACAGCGGCTGGGACTCACCCGCGAGCGCATTCGCCAGCTGCGCAATGGCGCCCTGGAGCGCATTCGTGAGCACTTTGGTGTGGCTCTCTTCGAGATGTCGCGCAACTGACATCCGGCAATACATAAATACGTATTGCCGTATATACGTATTTCCGTATGTTCAGAGTCATACCTCTTTCAGGAGACTCGGACATGCCAGCTGTCAACCCTTCCGCAGTTGCCACGCCTTCATGTTGCAGCGACGAGCCTGGCAAGCAATCCGTCCATCAGACCGTGCGCGAGGGCTACGCCCGCATCGCCCGAGGCCAGACCACGTCCTGCTGCAGTGGCCCCGACATGGATGCAACGCAGTTCGCCCAGAGCGTCGGGTACGCAGCAGCCGAACTGGACACCTTGCCCGATGGCGCCAATCTCGGGCTGTCCTGTGGCAATCCCACGGCCCTTGCCAGTCTGCAACCGGGCGAGGTCGTGCTCGATCTCGGCTCCGGCGCCGGCTTTGATGTATTCATCGCCTCCGGTCGTGTAGGCTCCACGGGCCGGGTCATCGGTGTGGATATGACGGCGGACATGGTGGAGCGCGCCCGCAGCAACGCCGCCGCCTACGTGCAGCGTACCGGTATCGACAACGTCGAGTTTCGCCTCGGTGAGATCGAGCACCTGCCAGTGGCAGACGCCTCCGTCGACGTGGTCATCTCCAATTGCGTCATCAACCTGTCGCCGGACAAGACCAGCGTGTGGCAGGAGATTGCCCGCGTGTTGAAGCCCAATGGCCGTGTGGCGGTCTCCGACATCGCGCTCAAACGTGCATTGCCGGAAGCGGTGCGCACCGCCGTCGAATCCCTCGTGGGTTGTGTCGCCGGTGCGGTGCTTGTTGCCGAGACCGAGGCGATGGCGCGGGCGGCGGGACTCGTCGACATCCAGCTGGAGGAGCGCGATCAGAACATCGCTGCCATGGATGCCTGGCACGACCCCCTCTACCGGGAGATCGAGGCGGGACTGCCCAAGGGAACAACTCCGGTGGACTTCATTACCAGTCTGGCGTTTTCTGCCCGCAAGCCGGGGGGCAACTAGTCATGCCAGCCACGGCTGCGTGCCCGCGTCTGTCGACGCTTGATCGCTTCCTCACGCTGTGGATCTTTCTGGCCATGGCTGTCGGTGTCGGGGCAGGATCGCTGGTTCCCGGCGTGGTCGACATCATCACCCACCTGCAGGTGGGCACCACATCGATCCCCATCGCCGTGGGACTGATCCTGATGATGTACCCGCCTCTGGCAAAGGTGAAGTACGAACAGTTGCCCAAGGTCTTTCGCAACACCCGCGTTCTGGGTCTGTCCCTGGTGCAGAACTGGGTGATCGGGCCCGTGTTGATGTTCGCCCTGGCCGTATTATTCCTCGGGGACCGGCCGGATTACATGGTGGGGTTGATCATGATCGGTCTGGCGCGCTGCATCGCCATGGTCATCGTCTGGAATGAACTGGCCCACGGGGACAACGAATACGCCGCCGGTCTTGTTGCCTTCAACTCGATCTTCCAGATCCTCTTCTATCCGGTATATGCCTGGCTCTTTCTCACCTTTCTGCCCCCGCTCCTCGGCTTGCAGGGCGTCATCGTTGATATCACCATGGGGCAGATCGCCGAGAGTGTCTTCATCTATCTCGGTATTCCATTCTTCGCTGGCATGCTGACGCGTTTCGTCCTGGTGCGGAGGCGCGGCATGGATTGGTACGAAGGCGTCTTCATACCGCGCATCAGCCCGGTGACACTCATCGCGCTGCTGTTCACCATCGTCGTCATGTTCTCTCTCAAGGGTGAGCACATCATTGCCGTGCCCCTGGATGTCGTGCGCATCGCTGTGCCCCTGCTGATCTACTTCGTCCTCATGTTTCTCGTGTCCTTCGTGATGGGTCGCTGGATCGGTGCCAACTACGCGCAGACGGCGACTCTGTCCTTTACGGCAGCGTCCAACAATTTCGAACTGGCCATCGCTGTCGCCGTCGGCGTTTTCGGCATCGGCTCGGGTGCCGCCTTTGCCGCTGTGATCGGACCTCTCGTGGAAGTCCCCGTCCTCATCGGCCTGGTGTCTGTGGCACTGTGGCTGCAACGCCGCTGGTGGAGTCCGGCATGAACATCGATCTGGAAATCTTCAAAGCCTGCGCTGACGCGACCCGACTGCGCCTGCTCCTCCTGTTGTCCGAGCGAGAGCTCTGCGTCTGTGAGCTTGTGGAAATCCTGCAGATGCCGCAGGGCAAGATCTCCCGCCATCTGGCGATCCTGCGCCGCGCCGGGCTTGTCGCCGATCGCCGGGACGGCACGTGGATCAACTACTCCCTGCAGCGCGCCGACGCGCCTCTGACCCGACGGTTGCGAGCCTATCTCAAGGCTGAGGGACGCATCGGCGAGACACCCACAGCGGACCTGGCACGATTGCGGGATCTGGCCGACTGCGGCGAAATCTGTGCCCGCCAGGAGCGGCTCGCCAAACAGTTGACCAGACAATCAACCGCGCAACTGGCGACAGTCTAGACGAGGCTCCGGGTCACTGGCGGCGCGGGCGCGCCGCAATCCGTGCCTTTGTCGAGACGCTGCCCGTAGTACATGGCGCCGGGCCTGAGCGTGTAGTCTTGCGCTCCGAGTCCTCAGTGCTTGACCATGGGCGCCGCAGTACCCGAGCTTGCTGGCTTGTCCGTCACCCCACAATAGAGAGCATCTGCATGAAGATCGTCGTCCTCGACGGCTATACGCTGAACCCCGGGGACCTCAGCTGGAAACAGCTGCAGGCCCTGGGGGACGTCACTGTTTTCGAGCATTCCACAGCGGCACAGGTTGCCGAACGGGCGCGGGATGCCAACGTGCTGTTGACCAACAAGACGCCGATCTCGCGGCAGACACTCGCGCAACTGCCCCAGGTGCGCTACATCGGCGTGCTGGCGACAGGTTTCAACATTGTCGATGTGGCGGCGGCGCGGGAACGGGACATTCCCGTGTGCAATGTACCCACGTATGGCACCGCTTCCGTTGCCCAGGCGGCCATCGCCCATGTCCTGAACCTGACACAGCGTATCGGTGATCATGCCGTCGCTGTCGCCGGCAACCGCTGGGCCCAAT
>JAQCJA010000352.1 GCA_027593305.1 bacterium | reverse complement strand
CAGCCACACCACGGGTGCGTACCACGAACCCAGGCGTCCATAAGGCGCATTTTCAACATGACAATGGTGCGGCCGGAGATGCTACCATCGCCTCCGCCTCGATCTCGATCAGCATCTGCGGATCGATCAGCGCCGCCACCTGGACCATCGAAGTCGCCGGCGGATGTGCGCCAAAAGCTTCGGCGTGGGCACGGCCAAATTCCTGCCAGCGTGAGATGTCGGTGACATACATGCGAGTTCGGACCACGTTTTCAAGGCCGGCACCCAGCTCCGCAAGGGCGGTGGCAATGATCTCGAGACAGCGGCGCGCCTGCCCGGTGCCGTCACCGGGCGCATAGACACTGCCGTCCGGCGCGACCGGCGCCGTGCCGCTCACGTGGATATGGTCACCGACACGAAGGGCGCGACAGTAGCCGACCTGTGCCTCCCAGGGAGCTGTCGAGGTGACGCGTTGGCATGCGTCAGGGCGAAATCCGTCGCTCACTCTTCCACGGCGCGACGCAGTTGCTCGCCGTTGGTTTTCCACCAGCCATGCAGGATGTTGATGTCCGTCGCCATGCAGAAATGGCGCACACCCATGTCCAGGTAGTGCTTGGCCGCATCGGGTGTGTTGATCTCGACGCGGGGTGGCACCCCCGCCGCCAGGCAGGCTTCGATGACGCGCTTTTCCACCGCCTTGATCTCGGCGGAGCCGCCCTGGCCCGCTTTACCGATGCTCATGGAGTAATCGGACGGTCCCCACTGAATCATATCGATGCCCGGGACCGCGAGAATCTCATCGAGTGACTCGACGGCTCCCTTCTTCTCGATCATCAGCACCACAACGATATCGCGCAGGGCCTGCACATATTCGGGGCCACCCCCGTAGCCCATGTATGTAAAGCGCCGTGTTGCCACGCCATACGTGCCGCCATCTTCCGGTGTTTCCGGCCGGGCAATGGCAACACACTCCTGGGCGTCGGCGACGTTGCGTGGATCGGAGAACAACACCGACTGGAAGCCGGAACCGATGGCACGCGAGGCGATCCACGCACGGGGATCCTGCTCGACCTTGATCATCGTACCCAGATCGTGCAGTTCGGCGGCGCGGCAGAAATCGTCAAAGGCATGGAGATCGTAGGCGCCGTACTCGGCGACAAACTCGACGTAGTCATACATGCCAGTCAGGGCGAGAACCTCGACGATGTTGGGCCATGTTGTGTGTACATGGGTTCCGATGGTCGGCTTCCCGTCATCGAGCAGCTGGCGAATCTTGTTCGGTCGGATGATGCTACCTCCGCGATTGAGGGAGAAATTTCAGGCACACCGGCGACGGCGTTTCCAGGCAGTTGCCTGTAGCTGTCAGCAGGCCATCGTCGCCGATATGGAAAACCGGGATCGTGTTGTCCCTGGCACCGCCCGAGTAGAGATACGCCCCGTCGGCAGAGACCACGAAGTTGCGCGGATTGGCCGGCACGGGTTGATGTCCGAGTCCGGTGAGCCGGCCGGCGCCGTCGATGGCGTACATGGCGATCGAATCGTGGCCGCGATTCGATCCGTACAGATACCGACCGTCCGGCGTGATGTGGATATCGGCTGTGTGTGTCGTGCCGCTGCAGTCATCAGGGACCGTCGAGAGCTCCTGGATCTGGGTCAACGTACCTGCCGTCTCGTCCCAGTTGAAGGCTGTGATGGTATTGCTGATCTCATTGATGACGTACGCCTGTTGCCGGCGCGGATGCACGGCAAAGTGGCGTGGCCCGGCGCCGCCGGTGACGGCCACGACGCTGTGATCCTGCAGCTTGCCCGCGTCGAGATCCAGACCGTAGACGATGACCCGGTCGAGGCCGAGGTCGGCACAGAAGGCGAAACGATTGCCGGGATCGACGTTGATCGAGTGTGCGTGCGGGCCCTCCTGCCGCTGAGGATTGACGCTGGATCCCTCGTGCTGGCGGAAATCAGACATCTGCCCGAGGCTGCCGTCATCGGCGATGGGATGCACGGCGACACTGCCGCCTCCGTAATTGGCACTCAGGACAAAACGTCCGGACGAATCGACGGTATTGTGACAGGGCGAGCCGCCCGTGGGCTGCAGGTTCAGGAAGGTCAGATCGCCCGAATCCGCGTCGATGGCGAAGGCGCTGACGGCGCCGCCCCCAGCGTGGGTGTTCACCTCGGAGACGGCGTAGAGATAATTGCCCGAAGGGTGCAGGCTGAGATAGGACGGCGCATCCTCACACTTCGTCTTGCCGAGCTGCCGGAGGGCTCCGGATGCCGTGTCGACTTCGGCGTGGTAGATGGCGGCATCGGCTCCCTTGGTGTAATTGCCGATGTAGAGCAGTTGTCGGTCAGCCATAGGGAGAATCGCTCCTGTGATTTGCCTGCCAATGAGTGAGAGAGTCGGACGGGGCCGCAAAATACACAGGCATGGGACCCTCTACAACTGATCACGCGCCGGCAGCGCCGCGGCGACGACGCGCGCGATTTGTGCGTAGCCGACGGCGGTGGGGTGGCCATCGGCACTTTCCGGGTACGGCCCCTCCCCCAGACTGAGACTGTGGCGCAGGGCCGGCAAGGCGTCGATGCGGGTCACGCCGAGATCGGCTGCGGTATCGCGCACCTGCTGCTGCACGTGTGTTTCGGCGGCGATGAGCTGATTCAACTGTGGCACGGCCGGCGTGTCCAGGCCCGGGGCAAAGACCAGTTCCTTCGTCGGGAGCCACACAATAACGAGGCGCGCACCTGCCGTCGTCGCGCGTTGAGCCATCTCCCGCAGAGCGCCCAACGTCACGTGCAGCCCTTCCTCGATGCGCGGGTCGCTCGTATCCAGAGGCAGCAATCGCTTGGCGATGGTCAGGGTCGTACGCGATCCGGCGCCGCCATCGTGGGGGTAGAGATAATCCGGGTGCAGCAGGGCGTAGGCCCGGGCCGATTGCCACGAGTCCTGCAGCCGTCCGGCCAGGGCGGCGGAGCCATTGGTGACGTGGTGGATGAAGTGAAACAGGGCGGAGTGATCGCGCAGGAAATCACGCAGCGGCCATGGTTGTCGACCCATCCGAGTGACCATGCGGGCCTGCTCCCCCAGTCGACCGGAAGCCTCCCGCACGGCGATCTGCGCCTGCCGCTGGTCGTTCTTCGTGCGCAGACGGGGCAATTGGCCATGACCGTAGACCAGATCGAACGAGTCGTACAGATCGTTGCCGGCATAGACGGCCGCAATGATGATCCTGGGTTGCAGCGACACGACATCATCCCAGATGGCCAGACCATGCACCGGGCTGTAGCCCGAACAGGCGATGGTGTATGTGGACCACCCCGAAAGTGCCGTCAGCTGCCGCGGCCAGGAGAGCTCCGGGGCGACGCCATAGCCGTAGGACTGCGAATCCCCCAGGACGACGATATCCACCTGGGTCGGTACGCTCTGGTTGCGGAAACCCCAGGCATCGATATCGGGATAGTCCGGATTCAGCCGCCAGCCGAGATCTTCGTCGTGGATCCGGTGATGCGACACCAGCACGCTCGCCGGTGCCCACAGGGCGCCAGCGGCACGCAGGGCCAGTTCGCCCGAGAGCAGACAGACTGCGATCACAGCCAACACGCCGGCAGCTGTTTTCAGGGAACGCACGGCAGGCAGGATCCGGGGTTCAATGGAAGCGATCCGGGTCGAGCAGACGCAGATCAAATGCGGGCGCCTGGCCCGCGACGATCTGACCCACAAGCTGCCCCGTCACCGGTCCCAGGGACATGCCGATCATGGCGTGGCCGGCGGCGAGAACGACGTTGTCCCAGGCCCGCGGCCGACCGAGAATGGCCAGCCCATCGGGGGTACACGGGCGCAGTCCGCGCCAGACTTCGTGCACCTGCATAGTGGCAGGGTTCCACGTGGGCAGGTAGCGGGGCACGGCCTGCATGATGGCGTCGACCCGGCGGCGATTGACGGACAGATCCAGGCCTGCCAGTTCCAGCGTACCGGCGAACCGCAGCCGTCCCTGGCCGAGGGGTGTCACGGCAACTTTCGCTTCCGTCAGCATGAACGGCATGTCGGGCGTGTCCGCCGGAGCTTCGATCTCGATCGAGTAGCCTTTGGCCGGCTGGATCGGCAGATCGAGGCTGAGGCCGGCAGCAACAAGCGGGCTCCAGGAGCCGGCGGCCAGTACAAGCTGCCCCGGCCGGAAGGCGCCACGTGTCGTGTCGACGATGGTTACGGCGCGACGGCGGCTGCCGAGGCGAAGGACCTCTGCCGATTCGATGATCTCAACCCCCGCTTCCTGTGCCCGCCGGGCCAGGTGGCGGACGAAACGGCCTGGATCGAGGTGGGCATCCTGCTGATACCTGACGCCGCCGACACACGCAACAGACAGGCCGCCGAGGGCGCGCCCGACGGCGGCGGCGTCCAGTTCATCCACCAGCAATCCGGCGCCGTGCATATGGTGCCCTTCGGCGACGGCCGCTGCCATACCGGCGGCCGTGTCACATACCAGCAATCTGCCGCATTCGCCGTAGCCGAAGTCGAGGCCGGCGGCAGCAAACCCGGCATAGAGGGCGCGACTGGCCAGGTGCAGGTCGCGCAGCACCGGGATGACCTGCGCCACACGGGCGGGTGTGGCGGCACGCCGGAAGCGCCACAGCCAGCGTGCCAGATCGGCATCGAATCGGGGTTTGATATAGAAGGGGCTGTCCCGCCGGAACAGCCAGCGCAGTCCGTGCGCCAGAGCGGCTGGCTCGGCGAGAGGTACGCTGTGACTCGGGACGATGAGGCCGGCGTTGCCGTAGGATGCGCCCGAACAAACCTGGCCACGGTCGATGAGCACGACACGGGCGCCCGCCTGCCGCAGGTACCAGGCGCTGCAGACACCGATCACACCCGCACCCACAACGAGCACATCGACATCCCGTACCGGGCCGAGGGCAGCAGCAGGCAGGTCGGTCATTTTCGTCGCATCCCTTTCGTCGTGACTTTGCCGCCGATGATCTTGTACGCCGGGCCGCCACCCATCATCACCTCCCGGGCAAACTGTTGGCCGCAACCCGGGCAGTGCAGCCTGCCGTCGGTATGATCTTCGGCGATGCGACCGGGTCGCACCTTGACGAGGCTACCACTGCCACCTTTGCGGTACTTGTAGAGCAGGGCTCGACAGCGGCCGCAGTGGATGGCGATCGTGCGTGCGTCGGCGGGGATCTTGTCCGCCATGGGGACGTTTCAGCCCAAGTTGGCGAGGCGACTTGCCAGCCACGCCGAGGGCAGGAACACCAGCGTCCCGGTAATGGTGAACCACAGCGGATGGGGTACAGCCAGCAGATTGCCCATGCCCGCCATGGTCATGATGCTGCCCACAAGAAAGGCGTAGAACCGTCGTTCGCCGACGCGTGCGGCAACCCAGGCGCCGGTGAACGTGCCCAGAGCATA
>JAQCJA010000351.1 GCA_027593305.1 bacterium | reverse complement strand
AGCCTAACAACCCCATGGAGTCCACCTTAACTTCGCTGCCCGGCTGTCCAAAGGTTGGGGTCCACCTCACACCCAGACCACCACGCCGACCGCCGACTCTCCAGATCACCGGGATAAAGGAGTGCTACCCGTGCCGTGCTGTCCTTCGCCATTGCCTGTTGCCTCCATTACCGAAGACCTTGACGAACACCTGTTAGGGCCCGATGCGCTGGCCGCTTATTTTGCCGAGTTGATACCAGCATTGGCCCTGTCCCGTCCACCTCAGTTGCACGCGAAAGTTGGGCTACAGTGACGTCGGACACGCAACCGAACATCATCCTCATTCTCACCGACCAGCAACGGTTCGACACCATCGGCGCGTGGGGCAACGATCACATGATCACCCCGCACCAGGATCGTCTTGCACGGGAAGGGGTCTGCTTCCGCCAGGCCTACTGCCCCGGGGCAACGTGTGTGGCATCCCGGGCGGCGATCTTCACGGGGATGTACCCGCATACCACCGGGGCGTACAGCTTTGACAACTGGGCCCATCACCGCAACTGGGTCGAGGACCTTGCGGACGGGGGCTACTTCTGCGCCAGTATCGGCAAGATGCACTTTTCGCCGCGTGATGTTCCAGGTGGGTTCCACGACAGGGTCATCGTCGAGAACCCGACGAACAAGAATCTGGCCAATGGCGGCGCCGACGATGACTGGGGGAAATTCCTCTCCCACCACGGCATCGAACGTCCGAATGACAGGAACAAGACCGATCCTGCGTGGCTGCAGAAGTACCAGGGCGTTGTCTGGCACCACGAGGAGCGCTTCCACAGCGATGTCTTCATCGGCGACTCGGCGGTCAGCTGGATTCACAGCCACCAGGGGAAGAAGCCCGTCTTTCTGCAGGTCGGGTTCACCGGGCCCCACGAGCCGTGGGACCCGCTGCAGCGACACCTGGACATGTATGCGGACCGAGACGTGCCACCCCGCGTGTACCGCGAAGGCGAGCTGGCCGAGAAGCCCCCGCAGCATCTCGCCCACCAGCAGTTCCACGCCAACACGCAGCACGAGTCGGTGATTGATATTGCCAGCGCTGATGAGGACGACATTGCCCGTATGCGGCGATACTACTACGCCAAAATCACCACAGTCGACGAGCAGCTGGGTCGCGTCCTGCATGCGCTGGACGAGAAGGGCTGGCTGGACAACAGCCTCGTGCTGTTCTGTTCCGACCACGGGGAGCTGCTGGGAGATCACAAGCTTGCCTACAAGTGGCTGATGTATGATCCGATCGTGCACGTGCCCCTGATCGCGCGGCACCCCGGGTCGATTGGCTCACCTTCGGAGGTTACGGATCTGGTGTCCCTGATCGACCTGGGGCCCACGATTCTGCAGTGGGCCGGTCTGCAGACCCCGAGCCGGCTCGAGGGCAGGTCGCTGCTGCCCTACCTGCGGGGCGAGAAGATCACGCCGCGGGAGTTCGTCTGCTGCGAAGACAACTATCAACTGATGTTCCGCACGCCCCGGCACAAGATGGTCTACTACATCGGTCAGGAGGAAGGGGAGCTCTATGACCTCGGAGCCGACCCCAACGAACTGGAGAATCTGTGGGACGACGCCGGTCTGGCGTCAGTCAAGCAGGATCTGCTGACACGCGTGCTGGCGTGGTTCACGGCCAGCGCCTACTGGAACGGAGGTTACAAGCGGCACGCCGGGCCCCAATACGGTCTCCGGTGGCCTGCGGACGGAGAGTTCGGGCTGCATGGCGGGGGCGGGAATACGAAACCGAGGCCCCTCGACTATCTCTAGTGCTTCTGCCACGATGGACCAGACTCGCCGGGCCTCAATACGGCCTCTATGTCGGCTTGTACTCGATGAGTTCGTACGGCCTCTTCGTCCGGTAGCCCAGAGCTCTGGCCGCATGTCCATGTGGTCTGCACACCCAGACTCTCACCGCAGCAATCATGTGTGAACACAGCCGCCGCCCATATCCATCCGGAGCCACGTCAGACGCGCCCCAGTCTCGGGCCACACCAGCATCACCGGCGCCCCGGCACGCAGCAGCAGCCCCCGTGCGCTAGGACCAGACAAACACCTCGGGGTCATCCGGCTCGTAACCGATGAACACGGCCAGCACAATCCGGGGATCATCGCCGATGACGGCGGGCACTTCGTGGATGAGCCGGGTGTTGAAGAAGTAGAGATCCCCCGGCTCCAGTTCCACCTGACATCGACCGATCTGCTGCTGTTGCGCGTACTCGTGGAAGGTGCCGGCGGCGATATGGGGCTGCACCTCGTCGGTCCAGACGCACTGGTGCAACAGCCCCTGCGTCGTCGACCGGGATGCGGCGTTCTGCATGCACAGGATGCCGGCGAACTGGTTGGTGTAACGCGTCACGGCAAAATCGAAGCGTTTCTCCCGCAGGATCACGTGATCGATGTGTGGCTTGTAGGCGTGGCCGTCGTAGTGCACGCGGAAGATCGCCGGGCCATACCGACGCCCGTCGGGCTCGTGGGCGGTGACGACACGTTTGTCACCTGCCAGTGCCTGCAGGTTGGCATAGACGCAGTCGATCGGATTGGCGCCCTCATCAAACAGGCCGGCGAAGAGCGTCTCTGTTGTCTGCGCGTGGGCGAAGAAGTCGGCGGGGTTGGCGCCGCGGTTGCCCAGGCTCGTGCCGATGTCGGTGCGGGAACGGGCGCCCTCGGGAGCGGGTTGTCTGGGATCCCGCATCAGGTCGCGATCGATGAAGCGCTGGATCAACGGGGTGCAGGCCACGGCAGGGAAGGCACCGCGCAGGATGATGGCGGGGATCCGGGCTTCGGCGAGGGCCCGCAGGGGATCGGCCTCCAGGGCGCGGGCGTCGCCGGCGCTGTTGCTGTCGATGGGTAGCCACGTGCTCATGCCGATGTCCCCGATGCATGCCAGATGAGCGGATTCTGCTCGTCGTCGTTGAGTGTGTCACCGACCTGCAGGCCCTTGATGAGCCGATCGGGCAGCACGTTCTGCGTGCCATTGAAGGTGGCACCGTCCGGCATGAAGGCGCAGGTCATGGCCCGCCGCGGGTGGCGCGACATGTTGGCCGCCGCCGCATGTACCGTCAGTCCATTGTGAAACGAGCAACCGCCGGCGGGCAACTCCGCTGCCACGGGATCGATGACGGTCAATTCCGGGTGGGCGGTAAAGATGGCGTTCATCGGTGCCCCCGTAGGAAAGTCGGTCTCCAGCCGATGTCGCTGTGTGCCCAGCAGGAAGAACATGCAGCCATTGCGCGCGTCGACTTCGTCGAGAGCGACCCAGATTGTGATGGCATGTCTGGCGGAGAAGGACCATTTCGTATTGTCCTGGTGCCAGGAGGTGGGATTGGCCCAGGGATCCTTGTACAGGGCCTGATCGTGCCAGACGCGGATGCCGTCGACGCCTTCCAGGGTCGCTGCCATCTGACCTATGCGCTCATGCAACACCAGTCGGCGCACCTCGGGATGGTCCATCCACAGGTTGATCCGCTGATAGAGCACGGTGCGACTGGCCCCCAGCAGCGGGTCATCGTCGCGCGGCAGCACGGCATCACCCCGCGCCTCCATGGCGGACTCGATCGCGTCGCGCCATGCCGCCAGCTCAGCGGCTGAGAGAAAATCAGGAATCAGCAGGAAACCGTTGTCGCTGTAGCTGGAGATCTGTGTCGAACTCAGAGTGGTGTTCACAGGTGTGTGTCCCATCGGGGCTGGAGAGTGAGCCGGCAATATGGCGCGCCCCACAGGGTCGGGCAAGCGGTTGTCGGCGGTGCGTCGGGTCTGTTGATTGAGGTATAAGGAGGACCCAACCAGCGATGCCACCGATCACCGATGCCCTGCCTGACGTCCCGCGCGAGTTGCGCTTCTTTCCCGTCGACAATCCGCAGCCGGAACACCTGAGTCCGCAGCAGATTCAGCAGTTCAATGATGTCGGGTACGTCTTTCCCCTCGACGTCTACACGCCCGATGAAGCTGCTGCCAATCGGACCTACTTCGATCGTCTCATGGCAGGCGCCACTGCCGCCGGTTGGGACGCATACTCGATCAACGGCTGGCAACTGCGCTGCAGCGGCATGTACGACATGATCGTCGAACCCCGGATCCTCGATTACGTGCAGGACCTGATCGGTGCAGATCTGATCTGTTGGGGCGCGCACTTCTTCTGCAAGATGGCTGGCGACGAACGTCAGGTCAGCTTTCATCAGGATGCCTCGTACTGGCCGCTGACGCCGAGCAAGACCATCACCGTCTGGCTCGCCATAGATGACGCAGATGTGGAGAATGGCGCCATGACCGTTGTGCCGCGGTCCCACCTGCATGGACAGATCGCTTTTGAAAACAGCGACGCCGCCGAAAAAAACGTCCTCGGGCAGACCGTCCTCGATCCCGATCACTACGGTGACACACCCGTCCCCTTCGTCATGCGTGCCGGGCAGATCTCGTTGCACACGGATCTGCTGCTGCACGGTTCACAGGCCAATCTCAGCGACCGGCGCCGCTGCGGTCTCACCATGCGTTTCGTGCCCCCCGACGTGCGGGCCCACAAGGGTTGGAACCGCAATGCGATCACCTGCCGCGGTGGTGACACCTCCGGCCACTGGCCCCAGAATCCGCGCCCTGCCGAGGGGGATGACATCCCGGTGAAAGCCTGACCATGCTGAGCGAACGGTTTGTTGCCGCTGAGATTCCCCGCCTGTTGCTGGACCGGGGCGACTGGCACCCCTGCGCAACGGCCGCCGAGCGCGAGCCCTGGCAGGTACTGGCTGCTGCGCTTCGGACCCGGCGCATCGCCGCCGGGGAGGCGTGTCTCGATTTTGCCTGGCCACCACTGCCGGCAACGGTGTTTCTGGACTTTGCCCGCAATGGGGATCGAGACCGCTTCCAGAAGCTGACATTTGCGCGGCGCCGGGCCTTGGCCGATCTCGTGCTGGCGGAGTGTGTTGCGTGTCGACGACGTGCAGCAGGTGCAGCGTGGCGCCAAATGTTGTCGCCAGTTCCCGT
This sequence comes from bacterium, assembly GCA_027593305.1. Lineage (GTDB taxonomy): Bacteria > Latescibacterota > UBA2968 > UBA8231 > UBA8231 > UBA8231. The sequence continues at coordinate 397 of JAQCJA010000351.1, read as the reverse complement.
GCGTAGGGCAGGGCATGAGCGGCGTACTCACTCAGGTCCAGCGGAACGAGGATATTGCGGATGCTGATCATGGCGAGCCTCCTTCGTTTCCGTCTGTAAGCGAGCAAAACCCTTGCCGAGTCAGCAGCCGTTCAGCGCCCAATGCGTGCCTCACCTGCAGAGACGTTTGTGCCACACGTGGGGCATCATTGTCGCAGCAAAGAATCCCTACCATACTTGCGGTGAACGCTGACGACCCCGACCGTACTGCATACGATGCTGGCACGCGTGTTGCCATGACCAGAGTGCCCGAAGACCGGAGTGCCCGAACTCTGCCCGCGCCCGCAGACCAGACAATCATCCCAGACAATCATCCCAGACAATCATCCCAGACAATCACCAGGACGACAATGACGAC
>JAQCJA010000350.1 GCA_027593305.1 bacterium | reverse complement strand
CGTCCTGGTGGCGATCACTTTACTGCTGGTGATCAGCCGGTCCACCACACGCTGGGCGGCTCGCCGTGCGCGGACCGACGCAGCCGCCGACCAGCGGGTAACGCCATGAGTGCCGGTGGCTGGATCACCATGCTCCTGGCGGTTGGCGGGATGACGTGGCTTCTGGGATGGTGCGTTCTCAAGGTGCTCTCCACCCCCGGCAGCGCCGAGCACCTGCACAGCCCGGCGGATATCACCCCCCCAGATGCCGAGGTGGAATGACCGGTGTCCGCCCTGCCTGGCGCCAGTGACGAATCGACAGTGGAGCACCCCGGTCACACGTTTCTTGACGGGGTGCCGACACTGCGGCGCGGTTGACCGCGGAGGTGCTGCCCGCCGTCCCGGCGGGTGTTGTGGCTGGGTCACTTTCGTAGCGGCGCCACCGCTGACCGATGAGGATGTGCGCCAGATCGTGCTGCAGAAAACTGTCGCGTGTTACCAAATGCACTGCTATATATGAGCCTGGGCCCATTGCATCGATCAGACCAGCCTTAATGAGCCTCGTCCGAGGGCACTGGACGCACGATAATGGCCCTCTGTAAATCCTCTACGTGCAATGTCCACAGGCGTGCGCCAGGTCTCATTGTGCTGGCCCTCGGTCTGTCTCTGGCTGCGTCATGCCCGTCCACGGCTCAGAACGCGGCGGTCCGGAGTGTCGCCGCGCCTGTGGTCGCCGCCGCGGTGGCCACACCGCCGGTGCACGTGGTCCGCCGGGGCGACACCCTCAAGCCGCATCGCCCTGCAGAATGGCGTCAGCGTGACGCATCTGCGCCGCTGGAATGGCATCAAGGACGACCGTTACGCAACCGTCTACGGCGAGACCGGCCGTCAGCAACTGGCCCGCTGGGAGGCCGCCCACGGCCCGGTCGTCACCGACCAGGACGTGCAGCAGTTCAACCGGGCTCACCGCGACAAGAATATCTGGCGGGGTCTGGAGATTCACGGCGGAGGCACCAAATACGATTGGACCGAGGGCTGTGTGGCGCTCGACCGCAAGGACATCCGCTGGCTCTACGACCACCTCAAGCGGGGCCCCCACGGGGGCGTCGGCACACCGCTGGCGGTGGTTCGGTTCTGCAGGGTCGGGCCTTGTTCGAGGGCACCGGACGCATAACAATGGGCCCCTGCAAGGTCCTATCCGTACCGGCGATGCCGCGCACCTGGAGCTGGCTGCGCCTCTACAGCCGCTGACTCGCCCCCCAGTTCCGGAGCCTGCACGGAATCCCGGGCTGATAGTGCTTCCCGCCGACTCGTCGTACCTCTGCCTTCCCTCCTCTGACACCCTCTGCTCCTGGTCCATCGCCCGTCTGCCCGTGGGGACGTGTCCATCGTCAAAGGCCGCATCCACATCGAAGCAGCGCTCCGCCTCGCCGGGCGTGCAGGAAGCGGTCGCCTTCGGCACCACCTTGCGCTGCCGAGTGGGCGGCTCTCCAGGCCAGGATCTCACCCTACGCCGCGTGGCAGGCTGCCAAGCCGGGCAACTGCGTCGAGGCTCTCGGCGTGGAGCGGCTCCGTCAGCTGGTCACCGGCGACACCGGGGAGGCCATCATCCGTCGGATCGCCGCCGACGCCGCCCTGGCACCCGAGTACGACGGCGTTGCTGCCGTCGAGCGCCTGATCCGCTACCAGCGCGACCTGCGGCAGCTGGTGCGCAACTTCGTCAACTTCCTGGACTTCTACCAGAGCGGGGACGGCCGCCGAGGCCGACGTTGGGAAGACCGACGCGCCGAAGAAGATCGACGTTGGTGCCGTCGCCGCCCTCGGCGTGGCGGCAGGTGCCCTCGGCGTCTTCCTGACGGCCCTCCTGGGCTACGTCACGAACATGTTCGACCCGCCCTTCTGGGTGATCCGCACGATCCTGGCGGGCCTCGTGGTCCTGATCTCGTCGCCGTCGATGCTGATCGCCTGGCTGAAGCTGCGCCAGCGCAACCTGGCCCCGATCCTGGATGCCAACGGCTGGGCGGTGAATGGCCGCAAGCTTACGCACGTCGCCCGGCTGCCCAAGGGGTCCCGCCGGGGCAGCGGCGACCCGAACGAGGATCGCCCGAGTCCCTGGTTGAGGGTGGTCGTCGCCGTTGTTGCCATCGCCTTCTGCCACAGCCTGCTGAACGACCACGGCTTCATCCGGGAACTCACCGGGGGACGCTTCGGCGACGACCCGGCCGTGACGGAGGTCTCCGGCGAGACGAAGTAACCGGCACCCCACACAGTTTGTCCTGTCCCGCGCACCTTCGTAGACTCGCAGCCTTCGTTTCCGTTTCGAACTCGACCTGAATGCGGGGACAGAATCGACGACCCGGCATGATGAAGGTGGGGACTGAATGAGCGAATCGGCGGAGGCGTTGGTCGTCGAAGATCTGCACAAGAGCTTCGGCAGCGTCGAAGTGCTGAAGGGTATCTCGCTGGTCGCGCGCGAGCACGACGTGGTCTCCATCCTGGGCAGCAGCGGCTCGGGCAAGAGCACCTTGTTGCGCTGTATCAACCTGCTGGAGATCCCGGACGCCGGCAACGTCTACGTGCACGGCGAACTGATCAGGATGTCGACGAAGCCCGGCGCCGCGCGTGTGCCCGAGGACAAACGCCAGGTTGAACGTATGCGCTCACGCCTGGCCATGGTCTTCCAGCAGTTCAATCTGTGGTCCCACATGACGGTGATGCAGAACGTCATCGAGGCGCCCATGCACGTGCTCAAGGTGCCCCGGGCCGAGGCGGTGGAACGGGCGGAGGCGGTGTTGCAGCGAGTCGACATGTACGAACGCAAGGACTACTACCCGGCGCACCTGTCAGGTGGCCAGCAACAGCGCGCCGCGATCGCCCGCGCGCTGGCCATGGAGCCGGCGATGATGCTCTTCGATGAGCCCACTTCGGCGCTGGACCCGGAACTGGTGGGTGAGGTGCTCAAGGTGATACGCGGCCTGGCAGAAGAGGGCCGCACGATGCTGGTTGTCACCCACGAGATGGCTTTCGCGCGGGACGTGTCGACCAAGGTCATGTTCCTCCACGAAGGCCAGGTCGAGGAAGACGGGGTCCCCGCGCAGGTTTTCGACCAGCCGAAATCGGCACGTTTCAGGCAGTTTCTCGCGGGAGCGTTGCGGTGACACAGAAGCAGACAGGAGCAGGAAATTGACAAGGCTCATTGCACTTACGCTGACCCTGGTCGTGCTGGCCCTGGTCGTGCTGGGTTTCGGCAGCAGCGTTGCCAGCGCCAAAGATTGGAAAGTGATTCGTATCGGCGTGGAGGGGGCCTATCCACCGTTCAGTGCGCTCACTGCCGATGGCAAGCTGGTAGGCTTCGACATCGACATCGCCCAGGCGCTGTGCGCCGAGATGGGGGCCGAGTGCACCATGGTGCAACAGGACTGGGACGGTATGATTCCCGCGTTGCTGTCGCGCAAGTACGACGCCATCATCGCGTCCATGGCCATCACCGCCGACCGCAAGAAGAAGGTCGCATTCACCGGCAAGTACTATCAGGTGCCCGCCAGATTCGCGCGCCGCAAAGGCTCCGGCATCGAAATCAGCGAAGCGGGTCTGCTGGGCAAGGCAGTTGGCGTACAGCGGGCCACCACCCATGACAACTTCATTTCCGGAGAGTTCGGCAGCGACGTGGACATCAAGCGTTATGCCTCTCAGGACGAGGCCTATCTGGATGCCGCCGCGGGACGCCTGGATCTGTTGCTCGCCGACTCCGTGGCGATGCAGGAGGGCTTTCTCGACACCGACAATGGCAAGGACTGGGAGTTCGTGGGGCCAGGCTACACCGACGTCAAATACTACGGCGACGGCGCCGGTATCGCCGTCAGCAAGAGCAACCAGGATCTCGTGGACAGGTTCAACAAGGCGATCGAGGCGATCCGCGCCAATGGCACGTACCAGAAGATCAACGCCAAGTACTTCGATTTCGACGTCTTTGCGGGCTGACAGCAGCACGGCGGATACTGTTCACAAGGGTTAACGCACGTCAGGAGTCATTTGGTGTTGGATCTGCACGGCTACCTGCCATTGATCCTGAAGGGGACACTGCTCACCGTCGAGGTGGCGCTGCTGTCGCTGCTGATGGCCATCATTCTCGGCCTGCTTGGCGCCGCCGCGAAACTCTCGGGATCGCGGGGCGTGCGGTTGCTTGCGCAGGTCTACACGACCCTGATCCGCGGTGTGCCGGATCTGGTACTCATGACCCTGATCTACTTCGGCGGCCAGATCCTGGTCAACAACATCGGCGATCGTCTCGGGTGGGACTACGTCGACGTGAGTCCCTTCGCAGCGGGCGTGCTCACCATCGGCTTCATCTTCGGCGCCTACCTGACCGAGACCTTTCGCGGCGGCATCATGGCAGTGTCCCGTGGTGAGATCGAGGCGGGACACGCCTACGGCATGACGCCGAGACAGGTCTTTTTCCGCATCACCCTGCCGGCGATGGTTCGGCACGCACTGCCGGGCTTCAGCAACAACTGGCTGGTGCTGGCCAAGACCACGGCGCTGGTGTCCGTCATCGGCCTGCACGATATGGTCTACAACGCCGGGCAGGCCGGCGGCGCCACCCGGCAACCCTTCACCTTCTACCTGCTCGTGGCCCTGCTGTTTCTCGTGCTCACCGGCGTGTCCGACATCTGCCTGCGCTGGGTCGAGAGGCGCTACAGCGTTGGTGTGAGGAAGGCCTAGCGTGGACGTCAACGTCATCCTCGAAAACATCCCGCTGTACCTCGAGGGTATGTGGGTCACCGTGCAGCTCGTCGTCCTGTCGCTGATTCTCGGCCTGGCGCTGGCCGTGCCGCTGGCGCTCGCAGCCACATCGAGGCGTCGGTTCATCGCGTTCTGGCCGCGGGCCTACATCTACTTCTTCCGCGGTACGCCCTTGCTGGTGCAGATGTTCATGATCTATCACGGCACGGCACAGTTCGACTGGCTCAAGGACAGCGCTCTCTGGGTCGTGTTCAAGCAAGCCTACTGGTGTGCCCTGATCGCGTTTGCGCTGAACACCGCCGCCTACACGGGCGAGATGCTCCGCGGTGCCATCGCGCAGACGCCCTTCGGCGAGGTCGAGGCAGCCAGGGCCTACGGGATGTCCAGATGGACCCGGTTTCGGCGCATCATCCTGCCGAGCGCCTGCCGACGGGCGTTACCGTCCTACGGCAATGAGGTGATCTTCATGCTTCATGGCAGCGCCCTGGCGGGCGTGATCACCATCGTCGATCTCTTCGGGGCGGCGAAGATCGTCAATTCGCGGCACTTCGTTCCCTTCGAATCCTTCATGGCTGCCGGCTTCTTCTATCTGTGCCTGACGCTCCTGATCGTGTGGATCTTTCGGCTCGCCGAGCCCCCATTCCATGCCTACATGCGTCCCAGAGAAGAGGA
>JAQCJA010000349.1 GCA_027593305.1 bacterium | reverse complement strand
GAAATTCGTGCTGCTGCACCCGAACTGGTGGACGATGTTCGCCTGTTTGACGTCTATAGTGGCGATCAGGTCGAGTCAGGCAAGCGCAGTCTCGCCTTTTCGATCTGCCTCCGTTCACCTGATCGTACACTGGAGGACCGTGACGCGGACGGCGTCGTCCAACGGGTCCTGCAACGCCTGGAATCGTCCTTCCAGGCACAACTGCGCTGACATTCACGCTGACACCATTTGGTTAGACAGCTGACTGAGACCGGCGTCGATAGCAACTTCATGCGGCTTGAGGAGGAAGTGAACCGCCTCCTCGAAGTTCTCGAACAGTTGCGCGGCGAAAACAAGACCCTGCGGGAACAGATTACCAGCCTCGAGGCAACGAAGCAGGAGCTTGAGACGCTACGCGGACGAATGACCAGCGTCGAGGAACAGAACCGGCAGGCCGATGCCCGTGATGGACAGGTCCGTAGCCGCCTCGAAAACCTGCTGTCCCGCCTCGATGAGGCGGCCCTCTAAGCCGTTCAGGTTCGCCATGCCTCCTGCCGACCGTCGCATTGTCAAGGTTCGTATCCTCGACCGTGAATACGCCTTCGTGTCCACCGGCGAGGAGGCAGATGCGCACATTCAACAGGTAGCCCGCCTCGTGGATGAGAAGATGCGTGCGGTCGGTCAGGGCGCCGGCACTACCACCCCCATGCAGGGAGCCGTACTCGCGGGGCTGGAATTCTCCGAGGAATTGTTACGGCTGCAACGGGATGTCTCCTCTGTCGAGGAGGGCATTTCGGCGCGCACGAACCGCCTCACCGAGTCCCTTGGGCAGTTGTTCCGCACCGTCGAGTTGGCACCGACCGTGTCCGGCCCGGGCGGCGCCGAAGACGTGGCCGTCGGCTGATGGGTGAGCCGCTGGTCGTCCTCGGCGCCGTCGTCATGGCGCTCGCCGTCCTCGGCCTCGGCTTTCTGGCTGGCTGGCTGGTGAACAGCCGGCGGCGGCGCAACCGACTGGAGTCCAGCCACGACGAGGCGCGCCGCATTCTCGATGAGGCCAGGGTGGAAGCGGACTCACTGAAGAAGACCGCCGCCCTTGAAGCCAAGGATGAGTGGCGGCACGAGCGCGAACCCCTTGAGCGTGAACTGGAGACCAGCAGACGGTCTGCCCGTGAGTTTGAGACGAGTCTGCAGGAGCGTGAGCAGCAACTCGATCGCAAGGTGGATGTCCTGGAGGGCAAGGAACGCAGCCTGTTGAAGATGGAACAGGAACTGGATGGCCGGGAAGAGACGATCAACTCGGAAGAGACGCGCATACGGGACATGGTGCGCCAGCAGCGTCAGCGACTTGAAGAGATCGCCGGCATCAGCACCGCAGACGCCCGACGCATGTTGATCGAACAGCATGAGGAGAGTGCCCGTCAGTTCGCCGCACGCAAGGTCAAGGAGATCAAGGATCGCGGGATTGCCAACGCCAATCGCGAGGCCAAAGAGATCATTGCCCGTTCCATACAGCGCTTTGCGGGTGAACTGGCCATGGAGAGCACCGTCTCCATAGTCCAGTTGCCATCCGACGACATGAAGGGTCGGATCATCGGCCGTGACGGTCGGAACATCCGGGCCTTCGATATGATCACAGGTGTCGAAGTGATCGTCGATGACACGCCCGGCATCGTCATGCTTTCCAGCTTTGACCCCCTGCGACGGGAAATTGCCAGGAACACCCTTGAAAAGCTCATCCTCGACGGCCGCATACACCCCGGTCGGATCGAGGAGGTCTATGCGAAGTGTCGTGAGGACATCGAGGAGTTGATCCTCGAATCCGGCTCGCAGGCGGCCTTCGATCTCGGCATACACGACATGGCCGAACCCCTTCTCGAGCATCTTGGCCGACTCCGCTTCCGCACAAGTTACGGACAGAACCTGCTCGTGCATTCCAAGGAGGTCGGCTTCCTCGCCGGCATGATGGCGGAAGAACTCGACATGGATGTTGCCCTCGCCCGCCGTGCCGGCCTGTTGCACGATGTGGCCAAGGCCCTCGACCACGACACCAATACGGACCCGTCGCAGGCCAGTGCAGCATTGGCTCGCAAGAGTGGCGAGGGGCCCGAAGTGGTTGAGGTGATCGAGACCCATCGGCAAAACCAGCCGGGTCGCTCCACCATCGCCATTCTCGTCGAAGCGGCCGACGAAATCTCCACCCATCGCCCTGGGGCGCTGAAGGAGAAGGTGGAGGATCACATCAAGCGTATGCATCACATCGAAGAGGCGGCCATGAACCACCCGGGTGTCGATCATGCCTTTGCCCTGCAGAATGGCAAGGAAGTCCGGGTTCTCGTCGACAGCCTGACTGTCGATGACGCCTACGCAGATCAGATTGCCGAGAGCATCGCGCAGACACTCGAAGATGACCTCGGCCATCACGGCCAGATCAAGGTGCTCGTGGTCCGCGAAACCCGCGCCGTCCACTACGCCCGGTAACATCCCGCAGCCCAAGCGCGAAATCCCTTGACCCGGTTGCATCGACTCACGAGTTATCTGTGGGTCTGGCCCTGCACCGCAGCGACAATCGTGTGCTACAGTATGGCCGGAATACGGCCCCGCTCCCACCAACCCGCGGGACATACCTTTTGCGAATTCTTTTTGTAGCAGATATCTACGCGCGCCCGGGCCGCCGCGCCGCCGCCGAGTGCATCCCCCGGCTGATCCAGGAGCGCGACGTCGACTTCTGTATCGCCAATGGCGAGAACGCAGCGGGCGGTTTTGGCATGACCGACAACATCATCCGCAAGTTGCATGCCTACGGCGTCGATGTGGTCACCTCCGGCAATCATGTCTGGAATCGCCCGGAGTTCGTCCGGCACATCGGGCAGCACGATCGTGTACTGCGACCATTGAACTACCCTGAAGGTGCTCCCGGCAAGGGTTCGGTCATTGCCGAGGACCGTTCCGGTCGCCAGGTTGGGGTGATCAACCTGCAGGGCCGCACCTTCATGCCTGATATCGACTGTCCGTTTCAGCGCGGGCGCGCCGAGGTGGAGCGACTGTGCCAGGAGACACCGATTGTCTTTGTGGATTTTCATGCAGAAGCGACGGCCGAAAAAATCGCCCTGGGGTTCCATCTTGATGGACTGGCATCCGCCGTCGTCGGTACACATACGCACGTGCAGACCGCTGATGAGAGAATTCTGCCGGCAGGCACGGCGTTTCTTACGGACGCTGGCATGACGGGCGTGCGGGATTCCGTCATCGGAACACGCGCGGACGTTGCCGTCGGGCGCTTCCTGAATCAGGTGCCGGCGCGCTTCAAGCCGGCAGACGGCATCCCCTGGTTCAGCGGCGCCGTCGTCGACATCGATGAGCACAGCGGCAGAGCCTCAGCCATCGAGCGCCTGCACATCCCGGTCGAGAGCGGCGGCGCCGATGCCGGGGATGAGGACTGAGCCGGCCATGAGTGACGCCTTTGCCGCCGCCGGCCTGGCCGGTCCCCTCAGTGTCACCGACGTTACGGCGCGGGTGAAGGCCACTCTCGAACACTCGATGCCCTTCTGCTGGGTGGAAGGGGAGATCTCCGAGTGCAGTCGCCCCGCCAGTGGTCACATCTACATGACGCTCACCGATGAGAACGCACAGCTTGGCTGTGTGATGTTCCGTCTGCAGGCGCAGCAAATGCGCTTTCATCCCGAACGTGGCATGAAGGTTCTTGTATATGGCAATGTATCGGTGTATGAGCGCGGCGGTCGCTACCAGTTTTACATATATCGCATGCAGCCCTCCGGGGTCGGCGAACTGGCCGTCGCTTTTGAGCAACTGCGGGCGCGGCTCGACGCCGAGGGTCTCTTCGACGTCGAACGAAAGCGCCCCCTGCCGCCGCACCCGCGCGCCATCGGTGTCGTCACGTCACCCACGGGGGCAGCCATCCGCGATATCGTCCAGGTTCTGTCCCGCCGGGCCCCGGGACTGCCCGTGATCCTCATGCCGGCTCGCGTGCAGGGATCCGCCTCGCCGCGGGACCTGTGCCGCGGCATCGACCGACTCAACCGCTGGGGCGGCGTCGACATCATCATTGTTGGGCGGGGTGGTGGCTCCCCCGAAGATCTGTGGCCCTTCAACGACGAATCCGTGGCCCGCGCCATCTATCAGTCGCGGGTTCCCATCGTCGCCGCCGTGGGTCACGAAATCGATCATTCCATTGCTGATTACGTAGCCGACGTCCGTGCGCCTACACCATCAGCGGCTGCAGAACTGGTCGCTCAGGAGTACGGCATCCTGCGCGAGCGCGTGGCTGATCTGCGCGAGCGTCTCGTGCGGGCAGCAACCGTTCGCCTCGACCGGCTGCAGCAGAATCTTGACAGCCATGACCCGCGCCGACTGGTGGCACGCCTGCACGATCGGGTGAATCAGCAGAGCCAGAGTCTCGACGAAACCGTCGGGCACCTGGCTGCGGCGGCGGATGTCCTGCTCTGTGCCCGCCGCTCGCGTCTGGCCCGCGCCGTGCTGCGCCTGCAGGCCCGCAATCCCTTATCCAGCCTGGCCCGCGGCTTCGCGTACTGCGAACGAGAGGCCGACGGGCAGCCGGTACGAGCTGCCAGCGTCCTGGCCATCGGTGATCACCTGCATCTGCGCTTCGCTGCGGGCGAGGCGCGTTGCCGAGTCGAGGAGATCCACAAGTGAGTGACCATCCTGAGCCCCCCACATTTGAAGTCGCAATGGAAGATCTCGAGGCCTGTGTCGCCCGTCTTGAATCAGGTGACCTCACGCTCGAGCAATCCCTCGAAGTGTTCGAGCGGGGCATCGCCGCATCAAGAGCCTGCGCGGGGCTGCTCGACCAGTCGCGCAAGCGGGTGCAGGTTCTGGTTGAGAAGGCAGGCGGCGAATTCCAGCTCGAGTTTCTCGATACCGATGACGCCGACGCACTGGCGTCCGCAGACGCAGCCTCTGAAGATGCCGGGTAACGACTCTCTCCCGCCGCGGGGACGCTCTCATGCTCACTAGATTACGCGTCGACAGCTTCGCTCTCATCGACCACGTGGATATTGAACTGGGCGCTGGCCTGACGGTGCTCACCGGCGAGACGGGCGCCGGCAAATCGATCCTGATCGGTGCGCTCAACTCGATCCTGGGCGCAGCGGTGTCCGCCGATCTCGTCCGTGGTGGGGCCAGACTCTGTGAGGTTGAGGGATTGTTCGAACTGGCGGACGACCCCGCCGCCCGCCTGCGTCTGGAGGCGGCTGGCTTCGAACTCGACGACGATCACCATATCATCCTCCGCCGCGAAATCCGTGCGGAGGGACGATCTCGGGCTTTCGTCAATGGCGCCATGGTCCCGGTACGACGACTGCGCGAGGCGGGTCAGTTGCTCGTCGACCTGCATGGCCAGCACGAACACCAGTCCCTGCTCGACCCGGAACGCCACTGCTTGTTCCTCGACGAATGCGGGGGGC
>JAQCJA010000348.1 GCA_027593305.1 bacterium | reverse complement strand
CGAGCCGACTTGCAGCGAATTCTTGATGCGGCCGGTGAGGAAGAGGACGAACTTCTGCGCGCCAGGAATCTCGCCATTCTGCATCTGCTGACCTATGGGGGTCTGCGGCGGTCTGAGATCGCCAACGTCAGTTGGGAGGACTTCACTGAGGAAGGCGCTTTCCAGATCCTGCGATTGCCCCAGACCAAGTCAGGCGTCGCTCAGGACATCAAATTGCAGCCCATCGTTCTGCACTACATCGCTCAATACCGTGAAACCCTCGAGCGCCATCGCTACACGCTCGATGAAAAGGTGTTCATCTCGTTGTCCCGCAATCAATCTCACGGAGCACCTATCACCGATCAGTCGATCAACATGATTGCCCGACGGTATGCCAGACGTGCCGGCCTGACGCGCAATGTCACGGCTCACATGTTCCGCCACACGTGCTGCACACTTTCTATCGAAGGCGGCGCCAAACCGCAACAGGTACAGGCACACTTGCGGCACAAGGATTTGAAGACGACGATGCGTTACTACGAGAACCGCGAGCGCCTTACGGACAATGCGTCTGATTACATACATATTCGATGAAATGCATTCAGCAACTGAGAAGTTGACGCACATTCTATTCATTACGTAAAGTCGAATGACGTCTGGAGAATCCTCTGGATTACGTAATCATTAGTATCTGCTGTGATTCTCTGCGATGAGACTGACGGATCATGGTCCGTCAGTCTCGTGCAAGCGAGTCTTGTCAGCTGTCAGACAACGACATTGACGATTTTCCCAGGCACGACGATAAACCGGCGAATTTCCCCGGTCTCCGGGAGGAACCGCCGCACGTTCTCCAATGACAGAACCAGGCTCTGCAATTCCGTATCCGACGTGTCAATGGCCACTTCTATCGTGGCGCGAACCTTGCCATTCACCTGAACCGGCAGGGACACCGTGTCCTGGACCAGGAGGTTGGCATCGAATGTGGGCCAGTTCTGGTGTGCCAGATCCCCCAGACCGAAGCCACACCTCGACCACAGCTCCTCCCCCGCGTGTGGAGCCAGGGGTGCAAGCATCAGCAGCAGCGTGCGCGCCACCTCATGAGGAACCCTGTCGAGCGCCACAAGCTCGTTGTTCAGCTTGATGAGCGCCGCAATCGCCGTATTAAACCTCAGGCCTTCGAGATGCTCGCCGACAACAGCAATCGTCCCATGGAGCAGTCGGCGCATTTCAGCGGGCGCCGGTTCCGTGTCGATCCGGGTCACACCTTCGGCATCGACCAGGTTGCGCCAGACACGCTGCAGGAACCGCTGCATGCCGCGGATCCCTTCCATGCTCCATGGTGCGCTTTGTTCCAGGGGACCCATGTACATCTCATACAGCCGCAAGGTGTCCACTCCGTACTCCTCACCGACTTCCTCGGGTGGCAGACCATTCTTGTACCGCTTCCCCATCTTTCCGCGAAATCGGTTCAGCTTTTCACCGGTTTCGGTGTGTAGCGGATCACCGCCCGAATCAAAGCTGACTTTCCGAATGTCGATGTAGACACCGCGAGCATCCGTAAAGGCATCTGCCGTGATCATGCCCTGGCTGAACTGTTTCTTGAAGGGCTCTGGGGATGACACATGTCCAAGATCAAAAAGAACCTTGTGCCAGAAGCGGGCATAGAGCAGATGCAGCACCGCATGTTCTGCGCCGCCGATATACAGATCGACAGGCATAAAGGCGCGTTCCTTCTCAGCATCGCAGAAGGCCCCCTCATTGTGCGGGTCGATGAATCGCAGATAGTACCAGCAGGATCCCGCCCACTGCGGCATCACATTCAGTTCGCGCTCGCACGACACACCCGACACGTCAACCTGCGTCCAGTCCTGCCCAGCTCGCCCCAGGGGCGGTGTCACAGGTGTGTCCGGATCATCTGATGTAGATGGTTTGAAATCCTGCATATCCGGCAGCAGCACAGGCAGATCGGTAACGACGGGATATCCATCCGGATGATTGGCCAGCGGGAACGGCTCACCCCAGTACCGCTGTCGGGAGAACACCCAGTCGCGCAGACGATAACTGACGGCCCTTGCACCCAATTGGGCCGCTTCCAGGGCGGCAACGATCTTCGCTCTGGCCTCTGCCGTCGTCAGTCCCGTGATCGCGTAGGCAGACTCGACCCCATCCGTAGGCGAGTTGATCGCGGTACCTTCCCCCGTAAAGCAGACCTCCTCTGCACCAGAGGGCGCCGCAACAACCTGGATGATCGGCAAACCATACTTCTCGGCGAAGGCGTGATCCCGATCGTCGTGCGCCGGCACGGCCATGATGGCACCCGTTCCGTAGTCCATGCTGACGTAGTCCGCGACAAAAATCGGGATCTGCACCCCACTCACCGGATTGCTCGCAAATATCCCGGTGAAGACACCAGTTTTCTCCTTGGCGTCCTCAGCGACCCGGTTGTCGACCTGTTTCTGCGCGGCTGCCTGTGTATAGGCCGCCACTGCTTCCCGTGGATCCGCCGTTGAGTCCCCTTGCCAACGCGGATCGGTGCCACCTGGCCAGACTGCGGGTACAGCGAACTGGGAGTCGCCTCCGGTGACCAGAGGATGACCGGGCGCAACCACCATGAAACTGGCGCCGAAGAGCGTGTCCGGCCGGGTGGTGAATACCTCCAATGGCGCACTCCGAGCCGAACCTGTGACAGGATCGAGCACATCGAACAGAACGCGCCCCCCCCCACTGCGTCCGATCCAGTTGCGCTGCATCAGCTTGATGGGTTCAGGCCAATCCAGTTCGAAGGTTCCGCCACGGCCGTCAGGCAGTCCCTTTGCATCCAGATCCTCGAGCAGGCGATCAGCGTACGCCGTGATGCGCAACATCCACTGCCGGAAGGGCCTCTTGTAGACGGGAAAATCACCGACCTCGCTACGCCCTTCCGCTGTGACTTCCTCATTGGCCAGCACAGTACCCAGCCTGGGGCACCAGTTGACGGTCACTTCCTTCTGGTAGGCCATGCGATAATTGTTGATGACATGCTGTCGCTGCGCCTCGGTCAACGCCGCCCAGGTGCAGTCGTCAGCGTCAGACCGCAGACTGGCCAGCATCTGTCGATCCGCCGGGCTCAGGCGGCGCCTGCCGGAGTCGAAGGAAGCGATGAGATCCACCACCGGTGTAGCGCGACCGCGTATCGTCCGCCCTCCCTCGTCCTGCCACATACGGTCCGCGTCGTACCAGGATTCGAAAAGCTGCAGAAAAACCCACTGCGTCCAGCGGTAGTAGTCTTCGTGAGAAGTGGCGATCTCGCGATCCCAGTCAAACCCAAGTCCCAGAAACTGCAGTTGGTCCCGGTAGTGGTCGATGCTCTTCTCCGTCGCCACCGCGGGGTGCACGTTGTGTTCCACCGCGTACTGTTCAGCAGGCAGGCCGAAGCTGTCGAATCCCATGGGGTGCAGCACATTGTAGCCGGACATGCGCTTGAACCGACTGTAGATGTCGCTGGCTATGTAGCCCTTCGGATGACCGATGTGCAAGCCATCTCCGCTGGGGTACGGAAACATGTCGAGGACGTAGCATTTGGGCTTGGCCGGATCGTAACCCACGTCTCCAGGCGCGGAGGTTCGATACGTTCCGTGGGCGAGCCAGTATTCTCGCCAGTGCTTCTCGATTTGTCGGAAATCGTAGGCCCCTGCAGACGTATCACTTTGATCCTGGGTCTTCATGGGTAGATTCTCTGCAACGTTCTGGGAAAAGGTATCGACTCGCGAACATGCTTCAGACCGCACAACCAGGACACGACTCGTTCGATGCCCATGCCGAAACCGGCATGGGGAACTGAACCGTACTTGCGCAGATCCAGATACCAGGCAAATGCCTCACGAGGAAGCTGGTGAGCTGCAATACGCCCTTCCAGCAACCCGAGGTCGTCCTCGCGCTGTCCCCCGCCAATGATCTCCCCATAACCCTCTGGTGCCAGCATGTCGACACACAGGGCCAGGCGCGCATCATCCGGATCCTGTTTCATATAGAATGCCTTGACCGCTGCCGGATACCTGTGCACGAGAACCGGAGTTTCGAAGTCTTCTGACAACAACGTCTCGTCTTCGCCACCCAGATCACTTCCCCACTGTATCTGGCTGCCTTTGCCCTGCAGAATGTCAATTGCATCACTGTAGGCCAGCCGCGGGAATGGCTGGCCCGCCACCACCCGCTCCAGAGGCGCGGTATCACGCTCGAGAACCGCAAGTTCTGTCTGACAGTCGGCCAGGACACGCTGAATCACGTGAAGCACCATGCCCTCGGCGATCTCCATATCCTCTGCCAGATCGCAGAACGCCATCTCCGGCTCGATCATCCAGAATTCGGTGAGATGTCTCCGTGTCTTGGACTTCTCCGCGCGAAACGTGGGGCCCATGCAGTAGACCTTGCCGAAGGCCATGGCCGCCGCCTCCATATAGAGCTGGCCACTCTGGGTCAGATATGCCGTATCGCCGAAGTAGTCGGTCTCAAAGAGCGTCGTCGTCCCCTCACACGCAGCCGGTGTGAGAATCGGGGCGTCGATCAACAGGAATCCCTCCTGTCGCATGAATTCACGGCAGCCGTCGATGATGGTCCCCCGGATCCTGAGCACCGCATGCGGACGGGTCGAACGCAGCCACAGGTGCCGATGCTCCATCAGAAAGGCGATGCCGTGCTCTTTCGGTGTGATCGGATAGTCAAGGGCTGCACCGACGAGCTCAACGGACTCGACACCCAGTTCAAAGCCAAGCGATGAACGGGCGTCCGCACGAATCTCACCACGCACGATCACAGACGACTCCTGGGTCAACTCACCAGCCTTGGTGAAGATCTCCGGAGTCACCTCTCCCTTGAATACCACGCATTGAATGATGCCGGACCCATCGCGGAGCTGAAGGAAATGGAGCTTGCCGCTGGAACGAATGTTGTAGATCCACCCCCGCAACTCGACGGCCCTGCCTTCATATTGTGCAACTTCGCCGACGCGCACAACGGGTGGGTCTTGACTGGACATCTGCTGCCTGCTTCCCGGTGGCATGGTGAACGGCGGAAATAAGAAAGACTACCGAAGCTGACGGACAGCGCGTGCTGCCACGGCGTCGAGCTTCGGTAGTCTCAATGGTTGCGCCGATGCGGAAGTTCACACCTGCGACTGTCGACCGCCTCAACTCTTCGGCAGTAGTGCCTTCCGGCTAAGTCGAATCTTTCCAGAGTTATCGATATCGAGAACCTTCACCATCACCTTATCGCCCTCCTTGACGATATCCTCAACATTCTCAACGCGATGATGGTCCAGTTCTGAGACGTGCAGCAGGCCTTCTTTGCCAGGAAGGATCTCGACAAAGGCACCAAAGGGCATGATGCGCTTGACTGTGCCCTCGTACTGCTTGTCAATCACTGCATCAGCGGTGATCGCCTCGACCATCGCCAGCGCCGCAGAAGCAGCAGACGCCTCGACGGCCGACACCGTAATC
>JAQCJA010000347.1 GCA_027593305.1 bacterium | reverse complement strand
GGTTCGTGCCATCGAGCTCATAGGCGGAAGGGTCGCCGCCGGCGGCAGCCAGTACCGTGGGGAAGACATCCATGGAGGCGACGGCAGCGGACAAAACCTGACCACCCGTCACAGCGCCTGGCCAGTGCAGGATGCCCGGTTCGCGGATGCCACCATCAAAGAGACTGAACTTGTGGCCCTTCAGGGCGCCGGCACTGCCCCCGTAGTACGGGTCGAGTGTACCGTCGAGCCAGTTGCGGGTCTCCCGCGAGGGGCCGTTGTCAGCGGTGAACACGGACAGCGTCTCCTGCCCCAGCCCGAGACGCTCGACTTCGGCCAGAATCTCGCCGACGCTGTCGTCCACGGCGGCGATCATGGCCGCCATGATGCGACGGTCCCAGGGCAGATGCTGGAAACGATCGACGTACTTCGCCGGTGCATGCATGGGGTAGTGCGGGGCGTTGTATGGCACGTAGAGGAAGAAGGGCTGTTGTCTGCGGGCAGCGTCGCGTACGTAGTTGATGGCATGTTCCGTGATCAACTCGGTGAAATAGCGCCCGTCATCCCAGATTTCCTCGCCATCCTGCCACAGGTCATGGGTCGGATTGATGCCCGGGCCCGGATTGTTGGCCCCCCAGTAAAAGATGTGTGAGTAGTAGTCGATGCAGCCGGCCATGTGGCCGAACCAATGGTCGAAACCGTGGTTGTGTGGCCGCGAGTCGTGCGCCAGTCCCAGGTGCCACTTGCCGGACATGTAGGTCGAATATCCCTCGTGGCGCAGCGCCGTTGCCAGTGTCGGCACATGCGACGGCAGGCCGGTGGCTGTGCGGTGTCCGGCGAGGATGGATCGCACGCCGGCATTGCCCGGGTAGCGGCCGGTGAGCAGGGCGGCGCGGGATGGACTGCACACAGGGCTGTTTGAATACCAGTCGGTGAAGCGTACACCGTCGCGTGCCAGACGATCCAGGCAAGGTGTGCGGAAGTCGGTGCAGCCCATACAGGACAGATCACCGTAGCCCTGATCGTCGGTGAGAAAGATGATGACGTTGGGACGTTGAGCCGACATGGGTTCCCGTTGGTTATCAGGTGCTCGTCCGTCAGCAGTCTGGGGCGACGGCCAGGTGACGTTGAAGTTGTGGCGTAAGGTAGGCAACCATTGCCTGCGGCGCGCGCCATGGCTACGTTCGCTGCATCGCAAATCCGTTGGGGGTGGCCTGCGCTGTAACGGGCCTGAGACCACACCCTTCGAACCTGACCTGGATCACACCAGCGTAGGGAAACGGAACGTTGTAGCGCCACGGGCAACCGTCGGCAACTACGATGGCGTCCCGCCAGGATCGGCGGGTCGCAGTCCCCCTCGCTGGGAGCAGCGGCCCGCTTGCATAAGCGCGCCGCAGGAGAACAGCTCCCATGCGGCATGTACGACTCATCCTTGCACTGCTCATGAGCCTCGCCGTTGATACCGGCGCCGAAGGCATCGGCTACGTCACCGATGCCGACACCGGTGCCCCCGTGGTGGGCGCCAATGTCCGCGCTGGCGCCGAAGGTGCGGACACCGAAGGTGCGGACACCGACGGTTCCATCACCGACGATGAGGGCCGCTTTCACCTTTCCGGCGTGCACGACTCGCTGACCGTGTCGCATGTCGGCTACCGCAGTCGCCGCGTTGCGGCACAGGGCGTCGTCCGCATCACACTGCAGCCGCTGTCGACCCGCATGCGCGAGCTCATCGTACGCGCCGGATGGACGGAGCAATCGCTGCAACGGGCCACCTCGAGCGTCACCGTACTCGAGGCGGCCCGCCTGCGTGAGCGGCGCCATCTGCAGGATGTGACAGCGAGCATTCCCAATCTGAACTGGGCAGGGGGCACATCGCGGCCGCAGTATTTCCAGATTCGCGGCATCGGCGAACGCTCCAACTATGCGGGCGAGGGGCCGCCGAGTTTTTCCGTCGGCACCGTTGTCGACGATGTCGATCTGAGTGGGCTTGGTACAGGTGGCCTGCTGTTCGACCTGGAGCAGGCAGAGGTCTACCGCGGACCGCAGTCGACGATCTTCGGTGCCAACGCCATGGCCGGTCTCATCCATATGCGCTCCGCCGACCCGGTGGACCATTTCGCCCGGAGTCTGTCCGCCGGTATGGGCAGTGACGGGCTGCGGGACGTGGCCGGTTACGTCAATCTTCCCGTGTCGCCGACCCTGGCGCTGCGGGCGGGATACTCCCGTGGCAGCAGCGACGGCTTCCGATACAACCAGTTCCTGCGCCGCCACGACACCAACCACCGGCAGGAGAACGTGGCGCGCCTGAAAGGGTTGTGGACGCCGGCGGGCGGATCCCGGTGGACGGCGACGGGATTCTACGTCGATGCCGACAACGGCTACGATGCCTGGGCGCCGGACAACAATGAGGCGCTGCGGACCTACAGCGACAATCCGGGCGTCGATGGGCAACGCACAGCAGGGCTGTCGCTGCGGGCTGAGATGCCACTGGCCACCGACCTGCAGCTGGTTTCCATCTCGGCGTACGCACGCACCGATGGTGACTACTCCTTCGACAGCGACTGGGGCAACGAAGAGTACTGGCTGCAGGCGCCGTTCCGTTTTGATCCCGCCATCGAGGGCTACGCCTACGATTTTTTTGATGACATGGATCGTGAGCGCCGCATGTGGACGCAGGAAGTACGGCTGCTGCGCAACAACCTTCCAGGCATCGGTGGCCATGGCGTGCTCGGCGCTTTCGCCCGTGGTCTGCAGGAGGACGCAGACGCCACCGGGTATCTCTTTGGTGGTGAGGCCACGGATCTGACCAGTCAGTTCGATGTCAACGAGGTGGCCCTGTACGCACAGCACCGCCGGGTTCCGAGTCAGGGCCTGCAACTGACGGCGACAGCCCGTGCCGATCGCAATGGAACGACCTATGCGGGGCGCACGAATGGCGGCACCGAGGCCGTGGGCTTCCACACGGCCCAGTGGTTGCTGGGGGGGCGCATCGGCCTGCACCTCGATCTTGGCGAGACTCGCAGCGCCTTTGCCAGCCTGGCGCGTGGCTATCGTGCGGGCGGCATCAACCAGCATCCGCGACTGGACGCCGCCAATCGACCCTATGACCCCGAGTATGTGGTCAACGCCGAAGCGGGGTACCGCTGGTCGGGGGCTCGCGGTCGTGCGTCGATCACCGCCTTCCACGGCCGGCGCTCCTCGCAGCAGGTGGAACTGTCCACGCAGCAGGACGCCGGTGACCCGAACAGCTTCGTTTACTTCACCAACAATGCCGGTACCGGTTGGAATGCCGGCATTGAGGTCGACGGCAACTACGCTGTCGTGCCACTCGTGGAACTATCCGGATCTCTCGGGTACCTGCAGACACACGTCGATGACTACACCTATGCCACTGCGGCTGGTACCAGCCTGATCCTTGGCGACCGCGAAGCAGCCCATGCGCCCTCGTACAACCTGCACCTGGGATTGCGCACGACAGCACCGCGCGGACCGCAGGCGGGGCTGGAGTTCAGTGCCATGGACGCGTTCTTCTTCTCCGACAGCCACAACCAGCGGGCCGCCGGCTACCACCTGTGGCATGGCAGCGTTGGCTACCGCGCCGACCAGTGGCTGGTGCGCCTGTGGGGACGCAACCTGTTCGACACGCGTTATGCCGTTCGCGGCTTCTACTTCGGGCTGGCGCCGCCGGCGTACGCCGAGACGCTGTACGTCAGTTATGGGGATCCCCGTCAGGCGGGGGTGACGGTGACGGTGTGGCCATGAGAGCCCTCATCGTCGGCAATGGGGAGCCGCCGTCACGGGCGCTGTTCGATGCTCTGCTGGCGGCCGCGCCGGACCTGCTGCTGTGCGCCGATGGGGGCGCCGATACGGTGCGGCGCTACGGCGCCGCACCCGATGCCGTCGTCGGTGACCTGGATTCGGCATCGTCGGCGACCTTGCTGGAGACGCCGGCACAACGCCAGGTGCGCATCGACGCCGATGACACGGGCACCGATCTCAACAAGGTTCTGCGTCATGCCATCGCCCTGGGCGTCACGGCGGCGGTGCTGACGGGTGTCACCGGCCGGCGCACGGATCACACCTTGTGGAACCTGAGTCTGTTGAAGCGTTATGCCGATCGCCTGCAGCTGCTGGTGGTTGATGATTATTGCCACATCCGGCTGCTGGGCGCCGGCACGGTGACGCACTTTCACGCCCGGATCGGTCTGCGGCTGTCGCTGTCACCTCTGGACGGTGCCGCCTACGGTGTAACCACCGCGGGACTGCGCTGGTCGCTGACGGGCGAAAATCTCGTTCCCGGACAGCGGGATGGCATCAGCAATGAAGTTGTCACTTCTCCGGTGTCGATCCGTGTGGACGGACCCGGGGATCTGCTGCTCATGGTCCACACACAGGGCGAGACGGCCGAGATCGACTACTTCGATCCCAGCTGATCCAGTCGGGATTGCAGCAACGGCTCGAGGTCGCGCAGCGACTGCAGTTCGTATGCCGGCGGGAGGGCACCATCCGGGCGTGGCAGTCCCCGGGGGTTGTACCAGCAGGCCGGCAGGCCGGCGCCCTGCGCACCGATCACATCGTTGCCGAAGGAATCCCCCACATACAGCGTTGCCGACGGCGCCGAACCGAGCAGTTCGCAGCCCCGCAGGAAGATCTCCGGCGCCGGCTTTCGGGGTCCACCGTACTCCTCCGACAGAACGATGCAACGAAAGAGATGACGCAGGCCCAGCCTCTCGAGTTTGCCATACTGCACGTCAGGGTAGGCATTCGAAACAACGCCAACCGGCAGCCGCGCCGCGCAGGCGGCGACCACCTCGACGGCGCCGTCGATGGGTGCCGCGATGGTCGGATAGGTCTCGAGGTAGAAACGGGTCACGGCATCGGTGTGGCGCTCGGCAATGCCAAGGTGGCGCAGGAACAACATGCTGCGCACGCGCCGCGATACCTGGATGTCAGCGACCGTGTACTTGTGGTCCCCCGTGTCACGGTCCGATGCGTGCCAGGCTGCCTGCAACGAAGCGAATGTGACGTCGCCGAACACTTCGGGCAGACACAGGGGCAGGCGCGTCAGGATCAATTCCTGCGCCAGCGTGCGATCGTACAACGTCTCATCAACGTCGAAGAGGATGGCGTCGATCGCCACGATCAGGGGCTCGCTTCGGGGCGTCGGGCCCAGGTGTCATAACTGCGGACGCGACGGACAAGAAAGCCAAAGTACGCGGCAAAGTAGCTGGCGATACAGGCACCCAGCAGCCATGGCCTCTGCTGCCCGGCGGTGAACATGCCCAGCGCCAGCGCCAGGCACACAACCAGCAGCAGCAGAGCGAGGGGGTCGTCGAGGGGGCGACTGCGCCAGACCTGGACACCGATACAGGCGCGGGTCATCCAGCGGCTGCCTGTGGATGGCTTGCGGAACAACACAGGCAACATCATCCACACCGTCATGACGAGCATGCCACCCCACACATAGCCGAACCAGACGGGCACAAGCATGA
>JAQCJA010000346.1 GCA_027593305.1 bacterium | reverse complement strand
CCTCACCCCCGGCCGCCGCACTCAGTGGGAGTATGTCCATGGCAGAGAAAGTAGAGATCTATGACTCCACGCTTCGTGACGGAGCGCAGGCGGAGGGGATTGCCTACTCGCTGCAGGACAAGCTCGAGATTGCACGACGGCTGGATGATCTCGGCGTGCACTACATCGAAGGGGGCTGGCCCAACCCCACGAACCCCAAGGATCTGGCCTTTTTTGACCAAGTTCGGCGACTGCATCTGCGGGCGACGGTAAGTGCTTTCGGCAGCACACGCCGCGCCGGCAGCACGCCCAGGGAAGATGCAACACTGAACACGCTGCTCAAGGCGGAAACGTCGAGCATCACGATCTTCGGCAAGAGTTGGGATCTGCACGTCATCGAGGTGCTCAAGACTTCACGTGCCGAGAATCTTGACCTGATCGAGGATTCGGTTGCCTACCTGACAGCGGAGGGTCGAGAGGTCACCTACGATGCCGAGCATTTCTTTGATGGCTACAAGGCCGATGCCGAATACGCCCTGGAAACGCTGCGCGCGGCGGCCCGCGGCGGCGCCCGCATCGTGGTCCTGTGCGACACCAATGGCGGCACGTTGCCCAAGGACGTTGAGCAGATCTGTACGGCAGCGGCGCAGGCCGTGAGCCTCCCCTTTGGCATTCATGCGCACAACGACGCCGGCATGGGGGTGGCCAACACGATCATTGCAGTGGAACTGGGGGCCCTTCAGGTGCAGGGTACCTTCAATGGCTACGGAGAGCGTTGTGGCAACGCCAATCTGTGCACGGTGATTCCTGTGCTCGAGCTGAAGATGGGCCGGCAGACGATCGGTCCGCAGAAGGTGGCCGAGTTGATGGACTTCTCCCGCTTTCTCAGCGAAACGGCCAACGTGGCCCATGAACACCGGCAGCCCTTTGTCGGCGAGAGCGCCTATGCGCACAAGGGTGGTGTGCACATTGATGCCATGACCAAGGATCCCCGCTGTTACGAGCACGAGGATCCCGAGGCCACGGGCAATCAGCGGCGCTATCTGGTTTCGGATCAATCCGGGGGCAGCACCGTGGTAACCAAGCTCGAACGTCATTTCCCCGAGTTGCGCAAGAAGGACCCGGCTGTCGCCGAGGTGCTCAACGCGGTCAAGCGCCTCGAACACGCCGGTTACCAGTTTGAGGCTGCAGAGGGGTCTTTCGAACTGCTGGCACGGCGAACCATGGGCCTGTATACCGATCTGTTCCGCCCCATCAGTTTCCATGTGTCGAGCCGCTGCGACGTGGAGGAACAAGGCGGCGAGGTCGCTGAAGCGATCGTCAAGGTTGAGGTCAATGGCACAGTTCACCATACCGTCGGCGAGGGTGATGGCCCGGTGAACGCCATGGACCGGGCCCTGCGCAAGGCCCTTGAAGCTGTGTTTCCCAGCCTGCAGACGGTGCATCTGGAGGACTACAAGGTGAGGGTCATGTCGAGCGGCGACGGTACGGCTGCACGCGTGCGTGTGCTCATCGAGTCCTCCGATGGGCAGGATGTGTGGGGCACCGTGGGTGTCTCGGAGAATATCATCGAAGCCAGCTGGATTGCGCTGGCTGACAGTCTGCACTTCAAACTGATGCGCGACGCCATGCTGGCGGACACGCAAGCCGATAGAGCGGCTACCGCATGAGAGATATCGACAAAGGCAGCATCACCTCGCCTCAGGGATTCCGCGCAGCAGGCATCGTGGCCGGAATCAAGCCATCGGGGAAAAAGGATCTGGCCCTTGTAGTGTCGGATCTACCTGCTACGGGCGCTGCGGTATACACAACCAATCGCGTCCAGGGGGCGCCGATCGGGGTCTGTCGTCAACATCTGGCCGATGGCCACGCCAGAGCGGTTGTCATCAACAGCGGCATCTCCAACGTCTGCACGGGCGAGCAGGGCCGGGCCGATGCCCGACGGATGTGTGCCATCGCCGCTGAGCAACTCGGTCTGCAGACAACAGACGTACTGGTCTGTTCCACCGGGATCATCGGTGTGCCACTGCCCATGCAGATCGTCGAAAGCGGCATTCTCCGCGTCGTGGCGGCGTTACGGGAGGACGGTGGCCCCGAGGCGGCGCAAGCCATGATGACGACAGATACCGTCGCCAAACACGCCGCCGTGGAGCTCGAAGTCGACGGCGCAACGGTCACCGTCGGTGCCGTGGCCAAGGGTGCGGCGATGATCTCGCCAAATATGGCGACCATGCTGTCCGTCGTCACGACCGACGCCGCAGTGCCCGCCGCGCAGTTGCAGCAACTGCTTGTTCGTGCCGTGAGCCGCAGCTTCAACTGCTGCACCGTAGACGGCGACATGAGTACGAGCGACACCGTTATCGCTCTGGCAAATGGGGCCGCCATGGGTGGCAGTGTCGAGCCGGCCGATCTTTCACCCAAGGGGTTTGAGGACCTGGCGCTGGCAATGGAGCATGTCTGTCGGCAAATGGCGCGGGCTATGGCTGGTGATGGAGAAGGCTCGACAAAGCTGATCACCATCCGAGTCACCGGGGGGCGGACCGAACCCGAGGCGCGCCAGGTGGGGCTCTCGGTGGCCAATTCCAGCCTCGTCAAGACCGCAGCCTTTGGCAACGATCCCAACTGGGGCAGGATCCTCTGTGCTGTAGGTTACGCCGGTGTGGAGTTCGACCCGGACAGAGTGGCTGTGTCTCTATGTGGCACACCGATCTACGGAAATGGCCAGGGGATCCCCTTTGATGCCAGGGCTCTCAGTGGCGCCATGCAGGCGAAGGAGATCGAAATCGACGTGGATCTGCGGTCCGGGGCGGCATCCAGCGAAATCTTCACCTGTGATCTGACGTACGACTATGTCCGCCTGAACGCCGAATACACGACCTGAGGAGAGACGAGTCTCCATGAATACAGCCCGGAATCAGCGCCTGTCTGGTTACATCCAGAGCGTAGCGCCGTCGCCGACAATGGCGATTACCGCCAAAGCTGCGGCCCTGCGTCGAGAGGGTGTCGATGTCATCGCCCTGTCTGCGGGTGAACCCGATTTCGATACACCCGAGCACATCAAGGACGCCGCCAAGCAGGCCCTGGACGAGGGTTTCACCAAGTACACCTCGCCGCCGTCGGGGATCCCTGATCTCAAGCAGGCAGTGTCGCGCAAGTTTGTTCGGGACAACGGGTTGGAGTATGCGTCCGACGAGATCATCATCAACAACGGGGCCAAGCACTCGCTGGCTCTGGCCGTGGCCGCCGTGCTCAATCCTGGTGATGAGATGATCATCCCAACGCCCTACTGGGTCACCTTCACCGAACAGCCCCGCCTGGTAGGTGCTGCCTCCGTCATCGTCGAGACCACCGCTGAGACGGGCCTGAAACTGACACCGGAGGCTCTGCACGAGGCGATCACTCCGCGAACACGTATGGTACTGATCAACAGTCCATCGAATCCGAGTGGTGCCGTCTACACGCGCCAGGAGCTGGCCGCCCTCGGCGAAGTGATTCTGCATCACGATCTGTATGTCCTTGGCGACGAGATCTACGAGAAGCTGATCTATGATGGCGCCGAGCACGTCTCCATGGCGCAGATCAGCCCGGATCTGCAAGCGCGCACGATCATCGTCAATGGTGTCTCGAAGACCTATGCCATGACGGGGTGGCGCATCGGTTATGCAGCCGGCCCCAGGGATGTCATAGCCCTGATGGACAAAGCCCAGAGCCAGACGATCTCTCACCCCTCGTCGATTTCACAGAAGGGGGCCGTTGCGGCCCTGAACGGCCCGCAAGACATGGTCGAGACGATGCGGCTTGAATACGACAGGCGTCGCCGGTTCATGGTCGAGCGCCTCAATGCCCTCGCCGGCGTGTATTGTGACCTGCCGCTGGGCGCGTTTTATGTGTATCCTGATGTCTCGAGCTACTTTGGGCGCACAGGTGCAGGTCGACCACTCGCAGACAGCAGCGATATCTGCGATTATCTCCTTGACGAAGCGCGGGTCGCCTGTGTGCCCGGGGTTGCCTTCGGTACGTCGTCACACATACGCATGTCGTACGCCACATCGATGGAGAATCTGGTGCAGGCGATGGATCGCATCGCCCTGGCCCTGGAAAAAGTCGCGTGAACAACACATTCCAGGATGGTGTCTGTGAGCA
The DNA here is from genome assembly GCA_027593305.1 of bacterium. Lineage (GTDB taxonomy): Bacteria > Latescibacterota > UBA2968 > UBA8231 > UBA8231 > UBA8231. Next base: position 1,353 of record JAQCJA010000346.1, on the reverse strand, counting down.
AGCAGGATTCGCCGTCGCAGTGATCCCACCAGCCGCAGAGAGCGACCGATGAACGACCCAGCCTTCTATCTCGATTTCGAGCGCCCCATCATCGACCTCGGAAAACGCATGGCAGAGATGGAACAACAGGCCGAGACGGATGGTCTGGATCTGCACAAGGAGATGTGCGGACTTGAGCAGAAGGTGGAGAAGCTCCGCGTCGAGATCTACTCCAACCTGACTCGCTGGCAGCGTGTCCAGATCGCCCGACATCCACAGCGCCCGTATGCGCTGGACTACATTGAACGCATGCTCACCGACTTCACTGAGCTGCACGGCGACCGCTACTTCGGTGATGACAGGTCCATCGTCGGTGGCCCGGCGCGACTGGAGGGCGAACCGATCATGGTCGTCGGCATCCAGAATGGGCGAGACGTCGAAGAGCGCAAAATGCGAAACTTCGGCATGCCGCACCCCGAGGGGTACCGCAAGGCACTGCGGCTGATGCAGATGGCAGCAAAGTTCAATCGACCCATACTGACTCTCGTTGATACATCCGGTGCATTCCCCGGAATCGAGGCCGAAGAACGCGGACAGGCGGAGGCTATCGCTCGCAACCTGTTCGAGATGTCGCACCTGCCCGTGCCAATCATTGTTGCCATCATCGGCCAGGCGTTCTCTGGCGGCGCTATCGGTGTTACCGTCGGCGACCGCATCCTCATGCTGGAGCACGCCGTCTACTCGGTGATCGTGCCCGAGAGTTGCTCCACAATTCTCTTCCGCACTCGAGATCGCAAAGAGGAGGCGGCGGAGGCGCTGAAGCTGTCCGCTGAGGACCTGCTGGCGGAGAAAATGATCGACCGAATCGTGCCCGAGCCCTTCGGTGGCGCCCACCGCGACTTTGACGAGGTCGCCGCGATGCTCAAGCGCCACATCCAGGAGGCTCTTGGGGAACTGAAAGGGTTGCCAGCGGCCGAGTTGGTCGACCAGCGTGTCGACAAGTTTGGCCGCATGGGAGTCTTCGAGGAGTAGTCCAGGCCGCGATCCGTATGAAAAGCAGAAGAGCCCCCCCGCCGGTGTTGAGGCAGGGGGGCTCTTTCTATTGCGTCGCGCTGTGCAGCAGCCTCGACGAATCAGCGGCGCAGAATCAGCCGCGCCGGATCCGATCGAAAAGCCGCTCCAATCGATCAAAAGCAAGCCGAATCATGTCGTCATCCCAGTCGCCATCAACATTGACGCGCAGGACGGACTTCAGCGTGTCGAGATAAGCTCGTTGTGGCTCCGTCAACGGGCGGTTGTTTGGTACCCGCTCGGCCTCACGTTCTTCACGTTCCGGTCGCTCGACACGCTCGACACGCTCGACGCGCTCGTTGC
>JAQCJA010000345.1 GCA_027593305.1 bacterium | reverse complement strand
GTCGATCGTGCCCAGGATCCAGCGTGTCGCTTCGGCGTGGAACACTTCGCGGGGCTGGCCGTTCCACCACGTGTCGGCATCGGTGAAGCGCTCCGCTGCCAGCAACTGCGCCGTGTAGTGCATGAGCCAGTGGTTTTCCGTGTTCCCCCGGCCGTGCACATTGTGCGTCATAACGTGCTGGATGTGATCACGCGTGGCCTGATTCATCCGCTCCCGCCACCGGCAGTACAGAAACATCGCACCAAACGGATCAAAACAGCCCATCTGCGCCACGGCAAAGGGGCTGTCGCTCTGCGCGCCGAAAGTGGTTGTGACAATTTCCTCGACACGACGGGCTGTCTCCGGTGCATCAGGATCGGCGGCGAACAACGCATGGGCACCAAAAGTGGATGCCACTTTGGGTGCCATATCCGCCACGATGGCCCGTCGCCGGGCGGCGAGTTCGTCGGTGTAGCTCACGGTCGGCCTCCGGGGGCGAGGATGGATTCCACTTCGATGCGTATCTCCGGCACAGCCACCCACGACTGTCCATGATCCGTAGTGCGCCAGAGGCCACCGGGAACACCCCCCGCATACCACAGACCGGCATCGGTGGCACTGAGGGCCAGTGCGGTGACGCGCAGGCCCGGTAGTCCCGCGGCGCACCAGGCGCTGCCAGCGGTCGACACGAGCACGCCGTCTTCACTGCCGGCGACGACGACACCCTCGTTGGCCGTCAGGGCATAGACGGTTGCCGTTATGCCAGCCCGTCGCCAGTGCTGGCCCTCGGCGCTGGCCCACAGGCCATCGTCGGCACCGGCCAGGTAGCCGTCGCCGGAGCGCAGCAGACAACGAACCGGTGCCGTGAGAGACGTTGTCGACCAGCCGGTCGTGGCATGATGAATCAGTACGCCACCTTCGGTGCCGGCAAGGAGTCGCGTGTCATCCAGTCGCACAATGGCGTTGGTGAAACGCTGATTGACGTTCAGTGCGTCCGACAACCAGTCCCAGTGGGGGACGCCGGATGGGTCGATTGTGCCGAAGGCGACCCCGTAGGCTGAGGCGGCGATCATGGTCGGGCCCGTATCGATGACGTCCATCACTTCTGTCAGCGTCTCGTCGTGCAACTGCACCCAGCGATCTTCACGGACCTCCCACAAGCCGCTCCCGGTGGCTGCCAGCACACGCGTGCCGCTGCCAGCCAGCGCCGTGACGCGGAACTGGTAGGCTCCGAGGCGTTCGAACTTTCCCTGATCATTGGCGGCATACCCCCCACAACTCGTCCCCACCAACCAGCTGTCGCTCAACAATTCAGCCCTTCCTGTCTCCGTTTTTTACCACGATGAATTCAGCGGCAGGAAGGTAGGTCGGATTGGCCTCCCCGCAAGATGAGTCGCCCTTGACCTGCCGCGGGAAGATCGTGAGCCTTCAGCGTCACATCCACCGCACCACTGTCCGCACCACTGTCCGCACCACAGTCCGCACCACTGTCCGGGCCTGCGATCCAAGACAATGACCAGTTGGACCATCGAGGAACCTTTCGGCCGTGACTGGCCGGCGGACGTCGTCTGGCGGGACGTGCCTGGGCTGGCCGACAGGGAGCCGCCCCTGGCGCTTCTCGTGGATGGCAGCGTGTCTCAACCTGCCCAGATAGATGGCGGCCGCCTGGCCTACGTTGCGGAGCTGCCAGCCTTTGCCCGGCGACACTACGAAATCGTCTCTGCGGCGGATTCTCCAGGCGCCTCGCCCGAGCCCGATGGCGCCGGTCCGCAACCGTTGCTGGTGATCGCTGGAACTACTGCGACGATCACTGCGGCTACTGCCGGTGTTGAGTTGGCGTGGGCCGGCTCGTCGCCGTCGGCGGGTCCGCTGGCGTTGCGTCGGACCGACGGCTCCTGGACGCAGGTCGGCATCACCTGGACGGGCGCCGACATCGGCCATCGCCACGACGAGGTGCTGGCCCACGGGCCGGTACTGGTGCGCCTGCGGCAGAGTTTCCACCTGTCCCAGGGAGGGATCGTGACGCTCACCTGGGAGGCCGACGTGGCGTCCCCGTCGTTGCGTGTCGATATCGAGGTCGACGGGCCGGCCGAAGGTGATCTGCTGTTGCACCTCGGCGACATCTGCACACCGGAGCAGGCGTACTGGCGCCCCCATTCGCCGGCCGCCTGGAGGGGCGGGACAGGCACGCACAAACGGCAGATCTGCGCGGTGCCCGAACTCGACAACATCGACATCGGACCCTTCTACAACTGGGCGCGTGATGCCGCCGCCTTCTGGACGTGCTGGGGGCAGGCACGGCCAGACCTGCTCTACATCGGCTGGGTGCGGCCCTCCCACACACATCTTCATGGTCGGCTGCAACGCCTGTCGGTGAACGTCCAGCGGGCCCAGGGTCGGCTCGACCTCAGGATTCCGCTGCAGGCAGGTCGCCGCAGACTGGCACTGGCGGTGCTGCATCGCCACGACCAACGCATTGCCACCGACGGCGCCGCCGGTGATCTGGACAGACTGCACACTCGCCTCAACGGACCATCACTCAACGATCTGCAGCACATGGATCTGCACTCGGCCGTTGCTGACAGGAGCGGATTTCCCCGCCTGTGGCTTTGTGCCGAGGACGTACCCGAAGTGAGATCACGCCTGCAGGCCTGGCCCTGGTTGCAGGAGCGACTGATCACTCACGCCGACGATGAGATCCTGGATTCGCAGGCCCGCCCCGGGCTGGATCTGCGCGATTCACCGCGCACGCTCGGCCAGGACGAGGCCGGTGTCTTTCTGGCCACAGGTGATGAGGCGCGGGCAACAAAGGCCGTGCAGCAACTGGGAACGGAACTGGACCTTCTCGTCGACGTGCTGCTCGATTATGGCCCGAGCGTCGATGACGCCCTTGGTATCTCGCTGGCACGGCGCTGCCGGGCACTGGTGATTCGACTCGACCTGATCCTCGGGGCGACAACCATCCGTGACGAACAGCGGGCGCACGTGTTGCGGCAGTTCGCCTTCGTCACCGAAATGCAATGGCTCGGTGATGCCTGGCCCGCCAATGACAGTGGCATCGAACGGGGCAACCAGAATTTCCACGCCGACGTCGTCAGTGCGCGGGGCATGTCAGCGGCATGGCTCGACGGTCATCCACGGCAGGCACAGTGGCTGGCGACATCGGTGGCTGAGATGGGCGCCTTCCTCGATGGCTACCACACACCATCCGGGGCCTGTCACGAGTCGGCCACCTATCAGCTGGTCTGTCTGGGTTATGCCCTGCAGTTGCACGCCGCCGCTGCCCGGCGTGGGCACGATGGTCTGGCGCACCTGCCGGTGCTACAGCGTGCATTCGAGTTCCTCGCCGCTACGCAGACACCCGTGGACGAGCGCTGTGGCTACCGCATGTTGCCAACGCTGGGGCATGTAACGGTCTACGCCTGGTGCCAGACGCTGCAGGCCATCTTCGCCTGGGCGGCACAGGCGACAGCGGGTACCGAATTCAGCCGCCGCATGATGCGCGCCTGGCAGCGGGGCGGCGCCCACGTGATATCGCTGCACGACTATCAGCAGAACACGATCTGGTCGCCGCCGCTGTTGCTGCTGGATCACGAACGGCCGGCGGCCACCGAGGATGAGGATCTGCTGCACAGTGGCGTGTTTGCCGGCCTCGGTGCGGTGTTGCGGGCGCCACACGAGGACGGCAGCGAAGGCTACCTGCTGGCGAAGATGGGACCGTGCCATGGTCACTTCGATCAGGACGAGGGCAGTTTTCTGTGGTACGCCTGGGGACAGCCTGTGCTGGCGGATTTCGGCACCCAGTACGATCCCAATTTTCACGCCCACCCGTGGCTGCACAACCGGATCAGTTTTGACCACAAGGCAGACGCTGCGCCGCGACAGGGGCGCATGGTGGCCCATCAACTCGGCGCGGGAGTCGACTACCTGTGTGGTGAAGTGCAGGTCACGCATCAGTTCTTCCACGGAGAATGGCCCAATCGTGACGCCGAATACGACTTCCGTCAGGCGGGGGACCCATGGCCTTTGCCGAGACCACAGACCTGGCGCCGGCATCTGCTCTACATCCATGATCTGGAAGTGGTGGTACTGCTGGAGGAGATCGATGGCACGCTACCGACGGACTGGAACCTGCAGGTCCATGCCGATGCCGTGCGCACAACAAAGGACTCGGCGACGTTCACGGGACGTTTCGGCGTCGATCTCGACGTGCAGGTGCTGCGCCCCATCTCGCCCGATCTGACGACAAGCGGTTTCAGTCACCTGGGTTTTGATGAACCGCGGGGCGCCAAAGGCTGGTGGCGATCGGCGCGCTGGACGGCAGCACCCGGTACCAGCATGACGAACATGGCGGAACAGGCGTTGACACTGCGGGCCCATGCTGCCCCGGGGCAACCCTATTTCGCGGTGCTGGCGGCGCGGCGGGCGTCGATGGCACCGACGCGGTTCCATGCGATCGGTGACTGGGGTGTGCGCATTGTGGCTGCAGCGGGGGAGGCGCGGGTGCAGACATCGGCACCCTTCACCCGGTGGGATGTTGCGGTGACAACCGCCGCCGGCTGCCAAGAGGCACAGATAGAGGCACGGACCCGGGATAACTCCGGGGTGGCCCCGGCATAACGCCCGGGCCGCCCCGAATCCGGTTTCGTCTGGTGCAGGGATCAGGTCGTCAGGATGTCCCGCACGCGCTGGCAGGCGATGTCGATGTCAGCGTCCGTCATCTCGATGGCGTCGAGGTAGATGTAACCTTCATCGGCATGGTGCGAGCGCGAGACCACAGTGGGGTCGCCTTCTTCGAGGCGATCTGACAGGGACATCGCCGTGTGGCCCGTGACCTCAGGGTCCGGTGTGAGCCGGGCGCGCGAGAAGGGGCACCCGTTGGGATCCGGATCGACACCCAGGGCCAGTCCCGGAACGCCAGACAATGCATCGAGGATGCGCTGCACCTTGCGGTCCTGCTCGGCGGTCCACGCCGTCATGTCCTGCTGACCGCGGTACTCCAGGGCGGCCATGGCGCCGACGATGGCCTCCTTGCCGGCTTTCATCGGACGACCGATGCCGCGGTTCTGCAGATACACGGCGTCGATGAGATCCTTGCGACCGGCGACAACACCGCCCGTGGTGGAACAGAGAAACTTGTGGGCGCTGGTAATGACGATGTCGGCGCCATCGGCAATGAGCACCCGCAGGCGCAGATCCTGCGCGGCGCCATCGACGATGACGGGGACGCCGAACTCGTGAGCCAGTTTCGTGACACGAGCCAGTGGCACCCAACCGAAGCGCACCGTGTGGTGTGATTCCACGTGTACGATGGCGGCGACGTGGCCCCGTTCCAGTTCGTGGCGCAGTTCACCTTCGCTGCAGCGGTTGACGACGCCCACCTCCACCGGACGCGCGCCGGCGAGGCGGATCGCCTGCGTCACGGGCTGCCCGTAGTTGACGCAATGCCCTTTCTGGATCAACACGCGGTTGGACATGCCGTCGGTATCGGGCAATTGA
>JAQCJA010000344.1 GCA_027593305.1 bacterium | reverse complement strand
TTCCGTAACCAGAACAATCAGGGGAACCTGAGCGCCCTGTCGACGCAAGCCCCCGGCCAATACCAGGCAGCCGGGAAGATAGTTGTCATTGAGCATCAAAAACGTCACAAAAGCAGTCTTCATAAAATCATCCAATATGTTGAGAAACAACACGTTAAGTCGCACGTATGAAGCTTTCGTGGCGTCTGTGTGTCGCTTGACATCGAGGCAATAATCCGCCTACGTTTCCGCCCACTAAGACTCCGCTCACGGCGGGGCACTGGATCGCGAGTCTCGTCGTGTGACGGAGGCTTCTCGTCCCGGTGCCTTCCTCCACAAGGGGTGTGGTTAAATGTCGCACACAATTGAGCAGGTCCGGAATCTAGCCCTCACGGGTCACAACGGGGCAGGGAAAACCACACTCGCTGAAGCTCTCATCTTCAATACGGGGCAACTGACGCGGATCGGCCGGATCGAAGATGGTACCACCATCTCGGACTACGATAGCGAAGAGGTGGCCCGCAAGATGTCCGTCAAGACCTCATTGCTTACGGGTGAATGGAACAACTACCACTTCGATGTGATGGACACCCCAGGCTACGCCGACTTCATCCCCGAGACCCTATCGGCCTTGCGTGTTGCTGATGGCAGCGTGGTCGTTATCGACGCGATTGCGGGCATCGACGTGGGCACCGAACGGGTCTGGCGCTATGCCAGCGAGTTGCGTCTGCCGCGCCTGTTATACGTCAACAAGATGGATCGAGAAGCAGTCGATGTCACGGATCTGCTGGAACAGATTCAGGCCCGCTTCGGTCGCGAGGCCGTAGCGATCCAGCACCCTTTGGATCCAGGCCCAGGCTTCCACCAGGTCGTCGACCTCGTTGAGATGAAGTTGATAACCTACGTCGATGGCAAAGCAGAAGTAGGGAACATCCCTGAAGGCATGGTAGAGGAGGCTTCTACGCTTCACGAACACCTCGTAGAGGCAGTCGCCGAAACCGACGAAGAGTTGATGCAGACCTACTTCGGTGCTGGTGGCCTGGACGCGGAGGCGCTGATGGTCGGCCTCCGTAAAGCGGTCCTGTCCCGCCAGTTGTTTCCGGTTCTGTTTGGCGACGCCTACAACAACGTTGCCGTCGACCGTCTCCTGCAGGGCGTGGCGGACCTCTTTCCCTCCCCGGCGGAGAGTCCTGGTCTCGGATTTGCCGATGCGGATGGCAATGAGCAGCAACTGGTTGCCGCCGCGGACGCGCCACTGGCGGGGTTCGTCTTCAAGACGGTTGGTGAGCAGCATGTTGGGGAACTCAGCTACATGCGACTCTACGCGGGCACGCTTCGTCATGGTGACGAGGTCCACAACGTCACCCGTCACAGGGCCGAACGCATCGGTCAGATCTTTGAGATCAACGGCCACGAGCGGCAAGAAGTGGACAGTGCCAGCGCCGGTGATATTGTCGCTCTCGTCAAGCTCAAGGACACACACACGGGCAATACGATTTCTGCCAAGGGCGCCCACCTGCAGTTTCCACCCGTGGTCTTCCCTGAACCACTGATTCGTGTCGCGGTGACCCCTCGGGAGAAGGGTGGCGAGGAGCGCATGGTATCAGGACTTCAGCAACTGCGCGAAGAGGATCCGAGTTTCGAGTTCCGCTTCGACGGAGAGATCCGCCAGTCCGTCCTGGCTGCTCAGGGGGATCTACACCTTGAGACCATTCTCAAGCGTCTGCGTGATAGATTCCATGCCGAAGTCGACACACAATCCCCCCGCATTCCATACCGCGAAACCATACGAGGTCGAGCCGAGGGGACCTATCGCCACAAGAAGCAGTCCGGTGGCCGCGGCCAGTTCGCTGAAGTCTCTCTTCGTGTCGAGCCGCGTGAGCGCGGTGCCGGATTCGAGTTCCGCAACGAGGTCGTGGGCGGCAGCATTCCCACCAACTTTATCCCTGCCGTGGAAAAGGGATTGCAGGAGACGCTGCATCGGGGGCCCATCTGCAACGCCCAGGTTGTCGACCTTGCCGCCACCGTCCATGACGGTAAGTACCATGCAGTGGACTCTGACGAAGTATCCTTCAGGATCGCTGCATCGCACGCGTTCCGTGAAGCCTTCATCAAAGCAAGTCCAGCCTTGCTCGAGCCGATCTGTCATGTGCGGATCACCGTGCCTGAGGAGTTTCTCGGAGAGGTGATGGGAGATCTCACATCGCGTCGCGGTCGTATCAGCGGCACAAGCGCCGATGGTCACTTCCAGGTCATCGAAGCGGACGTCCCCCTCGCTGAGATGGATCGCTATGCCACAAGACTGCGGTCCATGTCACAAGGCAAGGGTATGCACACTCAGGAACTTGCTCGTTACGAGGAAGTCCCAGCAGACGTGCAGTCACGCATCTCCGAAAGGGTGGCCAGCGAAAAAGCCCACGCCGCCTGATCCCTGGCCCCTCGCGTCGACATCTTTCAGGGAGGCGAACTCATCTTTCAGGGAGGCGAACTCGAACGGTTCGTCTCCCTTTCTTGTGTGATCGATTCGTCGGTCCATTACTCGTTGTCTCCGTGGAAGTTAGAAGGCACCCATGTTGCCATGGTTTCACCCAGTTCGTAGATTCACGGCACCTCGGCCGAACCTACACGTAAGGGTGAAAATGCGATGTCTGGTCACTCCAAATGGAGCACAATCAAAAGGAAGAAGGGCGCCGTTGACTCTGCGCGCGCCAAGGTCTTCACAAAACTGATCCGCGAGTTGACCGTCGCCGCTCGCGAAGGTGGTGGCGACGAAGACGCAAATCCCAGATTGCGCTCCGCTGTACAGAACGCTCGCGGCGCGAACATGCCCCAGGACACGGTTCAGCGTGCAATTCGTCGCGGCACAGGAGATGAGCCTGGCGCCGTCTATGAGTCCTCCGTCTATGAAGGCTATGGTCCTGCCGGCGTTGCCATTATTGTCGAAACTCTTGCTGACAACAAGAATCGCGCTGTGTCTGAGGTCCGACATGCATTTACCAAGCACAATGGGAACCTCGGCGAGAAAGGTGCCGTTTCGTGGATGTTCGAACAGAAGGGCCTGATCGAGGTCGTCGGCACCAACGTCAGCGAGGAAGACGTCATGCTCGCCGTCATGGATGCAGGTGGTGACGACATCCAGAGCGCCGAGGGCATCTACGAAGTCGTATGTCCGCTTGAGAGTTTCGAAGCCGTCAAACGCTCGCTGGATGAAGCGGGTATGACCTACACCCAGGCGTCGCTGGCGTGGATTCCACAGAACCTGCTGGAAGTAGCGGGTGAGGACATCGAGAAAATTATCCGACTTCTGGACGCACTCGATGATCTCGACGATGTGCAGAAGGTATTCTCCAATTTCGACGTAAAGGAGGAGGAGCTGGCCAAGCTGCTCGCCTGACCGGCTACCGTCCACGACTCTTGCTTGTCCTCGGACTCGACCCAAGCAGTACGTGCACAGGATATGGCCTTGTTCGCCAGCAGGGCCGCCGGCATATCTATCAGGACTGCGGGTGTTTTCGTCCGCGACCTGGTGCGACTTTCGCCAAGCGCCTGCAGGTCATGTATGACGGTCTCGTTGCCTTGCTCGAAGCGCAGCGCCCTGATGCGGTAGCACTGGAAAGCAGTTTCCATGGCCGCGACGCGGACGCCGCAGGCAAACTGGGTGAGGCCCGAGGGGTACTGCGCCTGGCTCTCGTGCAGGCAGGTATCGAGACCGCGCTCTATTCGCCGGCCCAAGTCAAAAAGGCCGTTGCTGGCAATGGCCAGGCAACAAAGGAAGCCGTTCAGGGAATGGTTGCACGATTGCTCAAGATGGCAGAGCTGCCCAGACCTCTCGATGCTTCAGATGCGCTGGCCGTCGCCATCTGCCATCTGCATCGGGGCCCCGCATTGACGACGCCCGCAGGGGATCGGCGGCGGCGACCCGAAGTCGAAGCGTTGTTGCGCCGCGTCGTTCATCGGTGAGGCGGCGCGTCGTTTGATTCATCACCTGCGGGGGACGCTCACGGAAAAATCGCCAACCAAGGCCGTTGTCGACGTCGCGGGTGTCGGCTATGGTCTCTCCATCTCGCTCAACACTTTCGTCAAACTGCCAGCAGCGAAGGCAGAGGTCTTCCTGCACACCTACACCTATGTGCGCGAAGACCGTCTCCAGCTCTTCGGCTTTTCCGATCCCGCCGAAAGAGAGATGTTCGAGTTGCTGATCGGCGTTTCTGGCATCGGTCCGAATTCGGCACAGACCATCCTCTCGGGACTCTCTGTTGCGGACCTGCAGAGAGCCATCCATCGGGAACTGGTTGCTGAACTGACGCAAGTAAAGGGCGTCGGCACCAAGACGGCGCAGCGGGTTGTGGTTGAACTGAAGGACAAAATCCGCATTCCTGTGGCACGCCCCGACGATAAGGACAACGATGCGGCAAGGATCTCCGATGATCCCCTGGGTGATGAAGCGATGTTGGCCCTCGAGGCCCTTGGATTTGCCGCCGCATCAGCAAGCAAGGCCGTCGCGGCAGCGCGCCGGAGACACGGCGAAGGGATACCGACGCTGCAGGATCTGATCAAGGGCGCCTTGCGGGAACGGTGAGGGACATGGAATCTCGTCCAGTACATCCCGGGGCCGACGGCGACGATCGCGGCGACACAACACTGCGGCCTCGCCGTCTCGAAGAGATGCTTGGTCAGGCGAAGGTCAAGGAACAACTGCGGATTGGCATCACCGCCGCCCGGGAACGTTCCGAGAATCTGGATCACGTACTGCTTTCGGGCCCCCCAGGGCTTGGCAAGACCACCCTGGCTTATGTCATCGCCAACGAGATGGAAGTCGAGTTGCATGCCACCTCGGGCCCGCTGCTCGACAAGCCCGTTGATCTGGCGGGTATTGTTACGGCTCTTGGTCCGCGTGACGTCCTCTTTATTGACGAGATCCACCGGATCAATCGCGAAGTGGAAGAATATCTCTACTCGGCGATGGAGGACTACCGCATTGACATCCTCATCGATTCAGGACCCACGGCACGCTCGGTAACGATCGATCTGGAACGTTTCACCCTCGTCGGGGCAACGACGCGGCAGGGCCTGCTGACGGCACCCATGCGGGCACGTTTCGGCATTACGGCAAATCTGGACTTCTACAGTACTGACGAACTGGCAGAAATCATCAAGCGCGACGCTCGTCTGCTCAGTTTCGACGTCGAGCAGGATGGAGCGGACGAGATCGCTCGACGTTCCCGCGGCACAGCTCGTCTGGCCAAGCGCTGGCTTCGCCGAGTCCGTGACTATGCGCAGGTGGAGGGTGATGGCGTCGTCAACAGGGCCGCCGCCCAAGCAGCTCTGGAAATTCTCAAAGTGGACGAGCTCGGGCTGGACGAAACCGACATCCGGTTGCTGGCAACCATCATCGACAGGTTCGCCGGCGGCCCCGTGGGTGTGAACAATCTGGCTGCCGCAATTGGCGAAGAAGAGGACACGATCACTGAAGTCTACGAGCCGTATCTGATCCAGCAGGGCTTT
>JAQCJA010000343.1 GCA_027593305.1 bacterium | reverse complement strand
CCCCCAGCAATACGCCCATCAATGTCCACACCCCCATCAGGACCACGATTTCCGGCGCGGTCCAGCCATTGAGGTCGTCGGTCTGCTCGAAAACGATGTACACGGCAAACAGTGCGAAACCGAGATTCATCGCCGTGCGCACGAGCGCGCCGAAGCCCGACCCCAGGCCAGCTGCATCACACCAAAACCGAGAAGGATCCACAGCGCCTGCATGGCAAAGCCATGTGCGGTTTGTGCCGGCGTCCGTCGACCCAGCAGCAGTTCCACCGGAAAAGCGACCATCCATTGAAACGGCGACCAGGCGGCGAAACTCTGCAGGCCCTGCGGCAGCAGACTCAGAGGCGCCAGACGGCCGGTGAAGATGAGCACGAAGGCCATATACAAATTGTTCGACAGTGCGTCGCAGCGTATGGCGGGCATCTTTTACAGCCCCAGATCGGCGCGGATCACCTGCGCTGCGTTGTAGCCGGGAAGGCCCGTGATGTTGCCGGATGGGTGACAGCAGGAGCCGCACAGATACAGTCGCTGCAGATGGCCGCGGTAGTGACCGGCGCCGGCAAAGGGGCGATCGTAGCCGACCTGTCCAGCACCGAGACTGCCAACCAGCAGGTCACCGTCGTGCATGTTGGGCAGCAGCTGCGGGATTTCATGTGCGGATCTCACGAGCGTCTGGCGCACGGCCCCCTCCAGGTTGGGTGCATAGGATTGCCATTGCCTCAGCATGCGCTGGGCGTGCGTTTCGGCGGCCGTCGCCCAGTTGCCGGCGTCACCTGCAAGTCGGTACGGCACCTTCTCCCACATGAAGGCCGTATGTGCACCGGCCGGCGCCTGGGATGGGTCGAATTGAGAAGGACAGCTGCCCCACATGACGGTCGGTGGAATACGCCCCTGCTCATGGGCCCGAACGATCTCGTCGAAATCACGCACCGACTGCAATCCCATGATCACCATGAAGGCGTCGTCGATATCTGCGGACTGTTGCGCTGCAGTATAGCGGGGCGCCTCATTGAGATTCACGTAGATGCCGAACAGAGGCGCCAGCAGATTGTAGCGGAAAGCCGCAGCCGCCTGACGCCAGCTCGGCGGCAGGTGCGACGCATCAATGAGCTCGAGGAACGTCTGCTGCGGATTCAACCCGGAGGCGACAAAATGGCGCGCCTCGATGCGTTCACCCGCCGCCGTCTCGATACCAACCGCACTGTCAACGCCATCGGCTGTCCGTTCGACGATGATACGTGCCAGATCGACGCCGGTGCGCACCTGGCCCCCCGCTTCATGGACCGCCGCCACGAGGGCTTCGGCCAGGCGGGCCGAACCACCAAGACACATCTGCGCTTTGCCCTCCGACGCCAGCAGGGCCGGGATGTGATGACCGAACCCGGCGGCGCGCAGGTCGACTTCGCGCAGTCCATTGAAAAACAACAGCCCCGCCTGCACGGCGGGGTGTTGGAACTCACGCAGGACGAAGTCACGCGGCGACATGGCACTGGTTTCCAGCAGCAGTCGACCCGCCGGGGACCGCTGCAGTTGCCGCCGACGGTCGGCAGCCGGCACGGGCGGCGCCTGGGCCTCCGGCAGCAGAATGTCGCGCACCACGGGTACAAAGGCATCGCGCCACCGTTGCAGCGCCTCGGCGTCCCGTGGACTGATGTGCGCGAAGGAGGCGACGGTACGCTCAAAGTCCGTCCACCACTGCAGCACCTTCTCGTCGGGCAGCAGCAGGGCCACGTTGAGATCCGGTTCGATGTAGCGCGCGCCGTGGCGTGCCAGATCGAGATCGCGGTACCAGGGTTGGTGGGTCAGAGCACGATGATAGAATGAGTGTGTATTGTGCAGGAAGCCTGATGCGGCGGGCCATTCCTCCGTGCGCAGGCCCCCACCTGCCACTTCATTGCGTTCCACACACAGTACACGCAGACCGGCCTGGCACAGGTAGGCCTGCGCCACCAGACTGTTGTGGCCCGCACCCAGTATAATGCCGTCATATTGCGCTTGGGTCATGGTCGGACAAGCTACTGCCATGGCCCTGTGGCGCAAACAGTTGGGGGTTGCCCCTGCCCCTCCGGCGGGCCTTATTCACTGCACCGCGAGCATCGATCGTGTGAGCAATTCCCATTCCCAGGGCAAGGTCGCCACGTACCTTGCAGCCCAGGCACATGACTATTACTCCGACAGCACGCCCGATGCCGGCCCTGCTGGCATGGGCTCTGGTTTTGCACCTGTGGATTGCGGGGCCCCTGTGGGCCGGCGAGGGTGCCGATGTTTATACCTATGGCACCGTGGATCTGCAGCTGTCAGCCAGCGACTGGCGAGCCCTCGAAGGCAATCAGCAGCGACGGGGCAATTCCCCCTACAGCCATACCAAGCTGAATCTGTTTGCCGACATCGTCGCCAACGAGCGACTGACAGTGTTCAACCATCTGACCCTCGATCCTTCCGCAAGAGCCACCATCGGGACTTTTCTGCGGACCTGGGTTCGTTACTCCGTCGTGGTGCGACCCGACTTTGACCTGCATCTGCAGGTAGGCAAGATCCCCACACCTTTCGGTCACTTCACCGAGCGCGCCTATACCGATATCAACCCCGTGCTTGGCTTTCCGCTGATGTATCACTACTCCTCCTCGCTGCGCAAGGACCAGCTGCCGACGGGCAACGCCGTTCTGCTTGCCCACAGGGGGCAGGGCTCCCCGGCTGCCTTTACCGGGTATGAGGGCAACGCGGACGGCAGCGCCGGTCTGCCGATGGTGTACGACTCCTGCTGGGACTTTGGCGGCAGCGCCGTCGGCTCTCTGTGGCGTTTTGAGTATCTGCTGGCCGTGACCCAGGGATCGTTATCCGATCCGCAGTCCAATGCAGTGGATGACAATGATGGACAACAGCTGGCGCTGCGCCTGGGGTTTGTGCCTTTCACCGGCCTGCTGCTGCGCACGTCCTACGCACGGGCTCCGTACCTCGATCGTGCCGTGGCCGAGGATCTGGCTCCGGGGCAGCAGGTGGAGGACTTCCTGCAGCGGATCGTCGGTGTCTCGGCCGAGTATGAATGGCGCCACCTTGCCGTGATCGGCGAATGGGCAGACAACCGCTGGGAGTCGCCCGTCATCCACGATGCAGGTGGCGGCGAGCAGGACCTTCAGGTTACCGGGTTCTACGTGGAGGGGCGCTGCAAACTGCAGCCGGGTTGGTTCGTCGGCGGCCGTTACAGCGGCCTGCGCTACGGCCGCATTGACGATGGCAGCGGTATGGGTCGCAGCATCCGCTGGGATTGGGATGTGGACCGCATGGAATTCGGCACAGGGTACTGGATCAACGATGTGATCCTGACCAAACTCACGGCACAGGTCAACGATTTTGGCGGGCCCGGTGCCCACCACGACAGCATCCTTGCTGCGCAGCTGACGATCCTGTTCTGATGACGACCCGGATCGGTCTGCTGCTGGTCGCCCTGCTCGGAACAACGCTGGGCGCCGCCGGGGCTCAGGCTCCACCAGTCGTCACGGCAGGCGGGTCCATCACCGGTGTCGTCTCCCTGAACCTGACGCAGCGGACCGAGCCGCCGCCGCGATACTATCGTGGATCCTATCGGGCCTCCCATGACGGCGACTCGGCACCGGTGCCAACTGCCAGTGTTGTCATCTACGTGGAGAATCTGCCATCCCCGGCAGGGGGGTGGCCGGTGCCGGTCGAAGCGGCACAGATGCGCCAGCATCATGACCGCTTCGTGCCGCACGTACTGCCCGTTCTGCGGGGGCAGGTGGTGTCCTTCCCGAATGAGGACAATTACTTCCACAACGTGTTCTCTGTCGTCGCCGGTGATCGTTTTGACCTGGGACGCTACGGCCAGGGGGATACCCGCCTGCAGTCCTTCGAAGATCCTGCCGTTGTTGTGGTTCGGTGCGAGATTCACTCCGGCATGAAGGCCTTCATCCTGGTGCGTGACAATCCCTGGTTCACCGTACCCGATGCGGACGGGCGCTACACGCTACATGATGTGCCGACCGGCACCTGGACCGTCGTGGGTTGGCACCCATCGCGCGCCAGCCAGCGCCGCACGATCTCCGTACGACCTGACGCGCCGGTCATCCTCGACATCTCCTTCTGATGGTGCCGCCACCATCGACCCGACCCCCACGTGGCTACTCGCTGCGCGATCGACTGTTGCTGCTGACCCTGGGGATCGTCGTTCTGCTTGTCGGCCTGACACTGGGCATCATCGATGCCTTCGTTCGCCAGCAGGTCCGCCGGCAGGTGGCCGAGGAGCTGGTCACAACGGGCGCCGTTTTCGAACGCTTCCTCGATCTGCGTGCCGGTTGGATGCGAGGGCAGAGTCAGGTCGTGGCCGAGGACCCCCGATTCTCGGCGACGCTCGATCTGCCTGATGCCGATCCCGCAGCCCTGGCGCGCACCGTAATCGGCGAGGCGCGTCGGTTCCAGAGCATCCTCGGGAGCGAGTTGTTTATCGCCACCGATGCACAAGGGATCGCCCTGGCGGAATTGACGCTGTCGCGAGCGGAGCGTGTCGGCGGGCGTCGGACCGAAGCGGGGCGCTTGTTGTGGACGATTGGTGCCACCGACTTTGTCGTGACCTCGGCACAAGTCGGCAGTCTCATGGTCACGGTTGGCGTCGTCGCCGGTGGCAGGGAACAACGGCCGGATGCGGCAGAACTGGCGGCGACAGCGGCGGATTTGGAGCTGGAGGACCGTCTGCGAGCGCCGGGGGCAGCCGGGGATGTTGCCGCGCAGCTACAGGGCTTGTTCGTCACCGATCTGGCGGCGGTCACCGACAACGATGGGCAGGTCGTCGACATCATCGTTCGGCACATCGACAGTGGGCGGGACTTGTCCGACTGGCCCTCGATCCGCTCGGGATTGCGGGGCCAGCCATCAGCCGGACTGCGCATCGAGGGCCGGCGCTTGTTCCACGTGGATGTCGTGCCCGTCTGGTCGCCTGATCGTCTTGTCGGCACGCTGACAACGGGATTCGAAATCGATGACGACCTGGCCGGCGAACTGCGCGATATGACGCACAGTCATGTCAGCTTCTTTGATCATCAGGGGCAACTGGTCGCCTCGACGTGGACGGGGGCGACACGGCTGGCCCTCGAAGCCGGGCAGCACGAGGCCGCGGGCCTGGACCTGCCCTTCGAAATCGTTGCCGAGGGCGAAACGTACCTGAGCCAATCGCGGCAGTTCGGCCGCCTGCTGGACGGCAACCAGCAGCAGGAGGGAGTGCGCGGCAGCTATCTCATCCAACGCTCCCTCGACAGCGCCTCCGCCTTCCTGGACATGCTGGAGGAGGTGTTGCTGGGTGTTGGCGGGCTGATCCTGGGGTTGGCGGCCGCGCTGAGTTTCATCGGTGCGCGCCGCATCACGCGCCCCGTGGGGGCTCTGGTGGAGGGCACCCGGCGGCTGGCGGCTGGCGACCTGCAGCACCGGATCGTGGCGTGAGGTGGACCCCAACCTTTGGACAGCCGGGCAGCGAAGTTAAGGTGGACTCC
>JAQCJA010000342.1 GCA_027593305.1 bacterium | reverse complement strand
TTGTCCTGCATGGCGCGGGCTACGGCGGGATCGTCGAGCAGCGGTTTGTTGATGGGGGGGGCGAATGGGCCGGGACAGATACAGTTGACCGTGATCCCCGTACCGGCCCATTCAAGGGCCAGTGTGCGGGTCAACTGGAGTATGCCCCCCTTGCTGGAGGCGTAGGGCGAACGGTCAGGGATCGATATCGACGACAGAGTTGAGCCCAGATTGATGACCCGACCATAGCCACGGGACAGCATGTGTCGTCCGGCAGCACGGCAGTAGTAGAAGGGGCCGCTCAGGTTGATACCAAGCACGGTGTCCCAGGTTTCGTCATCCATCTCGACGATGGGTGCCCGCAGGTTGATGCCCGCGTTGTTGACGAGAATATCAAGGTGGCCGAGGCGGTCCAGCGCAAAAGCAACGGAGGCGTCCACCTGCTGCCGGTCGGCGGCGTCCGCAGCGAAAGCCAGTACCTGTTGCGAGGTCTGTGCGCCAATCTCGCGAGCCGTCGCCGTCGCTTCCGCAAGGTTTCGACTGGTGATCACGACGTCGGCGCCGGCGCCGGCAAGGGCATGTGCCATAACCTGGCCAAGGCCTTTGCTGCCACCGGTGACCAGTGCCGTCTGGCCTTTGAGCGAGAAGAGCTCCGCTGATGATGCAGGCAGCCGGTCAATCGGGCGCACCCGAGGGTCGCTGTCAGCCATCTAGTCTTCCGCCTCGACCATATCGCGAGCGAGACTGCCCAACTCGGCGACGAGTTCGTCCTTTTCTTCGGCGCGTGCTTTCGAAGTGACCTGCATGGTGAGAGCGATCAGACCGAGGCCAAAGATCCGCTGCAGGCTCTGCGGCTGCTGCGTATCCAGGTCCGGAATGAGCTCAGCGAGGCGGTCGAGCAGGGTGCGATGTTTTTCGGAGAGTTCTATGATTTCGATTGCCATGGGCCCTGAGTATAGTCGGTGGTGGGAGAGACCGTCAACGCTGCCGCCTGGTTGATCCCGGGGCTGATCTACTCCTTGAGACTGAGGTAGACGATGACTCGCGCCGAGCCATCGCGGACATCACCTGCCAGTCGCAACCAGCCGCCGAATTGGCCAACCCGCACGAAGGCCATCTCCTGGTCGCCGCGAAGGATGAGTTCGTGCCCCTCATCCACCCAGCGGATGCCATCGGGTGAGATCTGCACACGCGCTGTCAGCCAGTCGCAGCTCGCGCCATCTTCCGTGGACAACTGGCGCACAAAAAAAATCGCCTCGCCTGCCCAGGCTGCCTCCCACGGTTCGGTAGCAAAGGGACCGGACCAGGTGGTATCGCGCTCGATCACCGCGGTTGCGCTGCGTCGCATCATGGGTCATCACGCCGCTGGACGGCGCCAAAATCGGCGGACATGACGACGGAATCGACGTACAGGAAGGCACGTCGATCAGCGCTGGCCTCGGCAAACAAAACCAGATTCAACATACACCAGAGGTTGGGCATGGCCGGCATCGTCATCGGTTGCAGCCCGGCAACGTCGAAATGTCGATCGTTGCACTGCAGTGCGGTAAAGGACATGCTCGCCAGATCAAAGCCAACGCGCAGATAGTGCCAGTTCTGTTTTGTAGCGATTTCATTGTAGCACAACTGCTGCTGCCCGTTGGGCACATCATCCCAGCTATCCGGCCCCAGATGGAAATGTGAAACCGTTTCGCCGCTGTCGCCGATGTTCCGGAAGCTCGGGGCGCGGTGTTTGAACTGCCAGTGGCCCGCCAGTTGCCCGTCGACAGCATTCCTGTATCGCAGGTGCGGCATGACTCGGCACCGGTCATCCTGCAGGTCGAGGATCACACCGATGGCACCGACATCGGCCAGCGACAACCGAAGCTCTGATGCCTCGGGCTTGAAGGTGAACAACGTTTCCACCTGAATGGGGCAGGCCTGCGAAAATGTGAGACGCTTGATACCTACCGCCAGGGATTGCCTCCGCGCCCGTGTCGCCAGTTTCATGGAGTACGTGCCGAGGGCGCCGCCACCGGTCCCGGTATCCCATGTGGTGGCGTTGCTCAGCATGGGTGGGCGCAGGTCGCGAAAACCGGGCAGGACGGAATCGAGGGAGTGTTCGTAATTGCCGATGAGCCCCGTCCAGCCTTCCAGGCCCCGATCGAAGTCATCGGCAAAAATTATGTCGGGCAGCGGGCGGAAGGGGCCGCCAGGGATTGGCGTCATGGCTTGCAGGCGGCGTCGACAGCCGCGTCGATGTCGATGGCGACGAACCCCGTACGCTCAGCGGCGGCCAGGCGGCTCCAGGGCACACCGGGATCGTGATCCCAGGCAACGATCCAGCCACACTCGCAGGCCTGTTGCGCCAGTTCCTGTTTCCGCAGGAACGTGTCGTAGGGGAACATGTCGTAGGCCATGATCCAGTACGGTCGCAAGTGCGCGCGTGTCGGCGTCAAGTCGCCAGGGAACACAAGGGTTTGCCTTTCCCCTTCGACAAAGATCGACTGATGATGTTCTGTGTGGCCTTTGGTGCGCTGCACGCGTATGCCTGGGAGGATGGGACCATCACCGTCGGTCCAGGCCCAGCGCACGGCACCGGCAAGGATGTCGAGGTCCTTGGCAACATAGCTGGAGCGCATGATGGAGCGCCCTGCGAGAGCGTCTTCGACCTCGCCCTGCTGCACGATATGGACGGCATCCGGGAAGGTGGGTACGAGTTCGCCGGCGACGTCGCGCAGGGCGCCGGCGCTGTGGTCGAAGTGCAGATGGGTGAACAGAACATGAGTGATATCCGTCAGCGACACTCCCGCAACAGCGAGACTCGCCTCGAGAGAAACCGCGGCATCAACGGCGAAGATGTCGCGGTTGCGGGCATCGAAGCGATCGCCGCAACCGGTGTCCACCAGGACCGTCGCCTGGGCCGTGCGGATCAGCAGGCAGCGGCAGGCACTGGCGATGCGGTTGCGGCCATCGGGAGGACTGACTCGCGTCCAGAGGGGCTTTGGTACGACGCCAAACATGGCGCCGCCATCGAGGCGCATGTGGCCACCAAGGATGGCGGTGACGACAACGTCGCCGCCAAGGTCCAGGGACGTCGCCGCGCCCGCGGACGCAGGCTTCACCCGACGCTGCCACTCTTGCGTGCCTCGTCCCAGGCACTCTTGAATTCGGCGATTGTTTCCACGGTACGCGGGTGGTGGATCATGGCAGGCAGCAGCTTATAGGGTGTCGTGACGATGTGAGCACCGGCGAGGAAGGAACGCTGAATGTCACCTACGCCACGCATGCTGCCGGCGATGATCCGCGCCTTGAATCCCCCGTGCTCGATCAACTGGGCCGTCTCGGCAATGGTGACGTCGGCATCGTAGCCCATGTCGGTGATACGCCCGACGAAGAGGCTGACATACGTGGCGCCGGCCATCATGGCCATGGCCGTCTGATTGGAATTCATCATACATGTGACATTGACGCGCACATCCTGCTCGCGCTCAAGTTTGTGGATGACCTCAAGGCCTTCCAGGCACATGGGAATCTTGACGACGACACGGTCATCCCAGGAGGCGTACTCCGCCGCCTCGGCCAGCATTCCGGCCACCGTTTCGTCAACGACCTCGACGCTGACCGGGCCATCGATGACGGCGAGGATCTCCTCGACGCGTTTGCGGAAGTCACCGGGTTCGGCGCTGGCGGCGAGCTTGGGGTTTGTCGTGCATCCGGTGATTACACCCAGGCGGGCGGCCTTGCGCACTTCGTCGATGTCGGCGCTGTCAATGAACAGTTCCATAGTGGGCGTGGTTCCTTTCAGGCGTCAGCGATCTTCTGCCGGAGGCAGTCGCACATGAGGTGTTCCAGGGCCAGGTGAAAGGACTCCACCTGTGGTGTCGAATCTACGGGCACGGTGATACACACGTCGGCCATCTCGCGCAGGGCACCACCGTCAAAGCCGCTGAGGCCGAGCACCCTGGCACCCTTGTCCTGGGCCACCTGCAGGGCACGCAACAGGTTCTGCGACCACGATCCGGCATTGCCGGCGCCGGAGCCACCATGAACACTGATGAGGATGAGTACGTCACCGTCCTTGATGAAGGGCTCGATCTGCTCGGAGTAGACGTGGGCGGTACCCTCGTCATTCATCAGGGCGCTGAACAGGGGCATGTTGTCCGTCAGGGCCATGACCCGGAAACGGGGCTTGCCGGCGCTCAAGGTCCACTTGGCCAGGTCACAGGCGAAGTGGCTGGCCGTGGAGGACGAGCCGCCGTTGCCGGCAATGAATACCGTGCCTCCCGCCTTCCAGGCACCGAACAACAGTTCGATGGCGGCATCGATATCCGTCCTGGGCAATCTGCCCAGGACCTCCGACATTTGGCCGAGGTATCCGTCGATGTATGTCTGATTGCTCATGGGTCTCGTCAGTTGCTTGGGTTGTCAGGGGATGGTCTGGTAACAGCCGTCATGTACAGCCAGGCGCGGCGCCCTCAGATGTTCATCAGAACCTTGGCGCCTTCTGTATCAAACTGAAAGCTCATCTCGCGCAGACCTGCGGCAGCCATGCGCTCGCGCAGAGCGCCGCGATGTTGTGCCGGACAGTAAAACATGAGAAAGCCACCGCCACCAGCCCCCATGAGTTTGCCTCCCAGCGCGCCGGCCCTGCGGGCTTCGTCGTACCAGCGATCGATGTCCGGATTCGACATCTTCGTGGAGCGCTTTTTTTTCGTTTCCCAGTGCGTATGCAGCAGGTCGCCGAATCGATCGATATCGCCTGCCTCGAGGGCCTTCTTGATATCGAGGCCAATGGCCTTGACCTCGTGCAGGCTGTCGATGACCCGGCCGTCGCCCCGCTTGGTATCCTGCTCCTGTTGCGTCAGGATGTCGAAGCTTTCTCGCTGGATGCCGGTGAAGAAGACGACCATGCTGTTACGGAGTTCCTCCGTGGTATGCACGGTGATCGACAGGGGAGAGACTGTCACCTTGCCATCGGTGGTGATATCGAGGCAGGTGAGCCCACCGAAGGCCGCCAGGTAGTGGTCGTGTTTGCCGGCAGGTTGGGCGCAACGGACGGCTTCGATATGGTTGGCTGCTTCCGCCAGTTGCTGACGATGCAGGGGCTCGCGTTTGTATTCGGCCAGGGCTGCCAGCAGGGCGACGGTGAACGACCCGGAAGAACCCATGCCTGTACGTCCCGGCACATCCGACATGGCGCCGATCTCCAGGCCCGTACCGATCTTGCTGTAGAGCAGACTCTCACGCAGCAGCGGGTGTTTGATATCGGCGACGGCTTTCACGAGCTCCGTCTCCGAGTATTTCACCCGGATGAAATCCTCGACCTGCAGAGTGTTGAGTTGGATGTAGACGTACTTGTCGATGCCGGCAGAAAGAATGAAGCCGCCATGTTCTTCGTAGTAGGACGGCAGGTCGGTACCGCCGCCGCCGAGTGGTATTCTCAGTGGGGCCCGGGTTGTGATCAACGCAATGCTCCGCCAATGGCGAGGACAACCCCCCCCCATAATCTCAGCAGGCAGCCTCAGCAGGCAGCCTCAGCAGGCAGCCTC
>JAQCJA010000341.1 GCA_027593305.1 bacterium | reverse complement strand
AAAGCCGATCCTCAAGGACGTCAGCCTCGAAGTGGAGCCGGGGGAAATGATCGGGCTTGTGGGCAAGTCCGGCGTCGGCAAAAGCACGCTGATCAATCTCATCTGCCGTTTCTACGACGCCGACAAGGGTGCCATTGAACTGGATGGGGTCGACCTGCGGGATGTGCGCCTGGAGGACCTGCGGGCCCAGATCGGCATGGTGGCACAGGAGTCCTTTCTGTTCAATGGCACAATTGCCGAGAACATCGCCTACGGGAGACAGGACGCCAGTTTCGAGGACATCATGCGTGCCGCCCAGGCTGCCAATGCGCACGAGTTCATTGTCACCAAGCCGGAAGGGTATGACATGCTGGCCGGTGAGCGCGGAGGGCGGCTGTCGGGCGGCGAGAAGCAGCGTATCGCCATCGCCCGGGCCATTCTGCACGATCCGAAGATCCTGATCCTTGACGAGGCGACCTCGGCGGTGGACACGCCGACGGAGAAGAAGCTGCAGGAGGCGATCCAGCGCCTGGTGGCCGGGCGCACGACCTTTGCCATCGCCCATCGACTGTCGACGCTGCGCTCAGCCCACCGTCTGGTGGTGATGGACGGTGGCAGGATCGCCGAGGTGGGGACTCATGCCGAACTCATGGAACGTGAGGGGATCTTCCACAAGCTCGTGACAACGCAGCAGCAAACAACGGCAGTGATGGCCGTGGGTGGCAGCGCCGAGTCAGGAGCGACAGGCGGTGAGTGACAGGGAGGCAGATCTGCACGCGCAACTGGAACAGCTCGAGGCCCGCTTGCACCAGGAAGTCGCAGCGTCGGCGCCGCGATGCCTGTGACCACGCCCTGTCCGGTTTGCGTCAACTGATTCGGTCGATGCGCCGTGGTGACGATCTGTCAGCCGTCACTGTCGCCGTTGGTGGTTGTCTGGACCATGCCGGGATCCGCTACCACGCGTACGGCATCAATTTCATCCAGCAGCATGATCACGAGCCCCGACTGACGCAGGTACTGCGCACAACCTGCGGGGCCAGGGCGATACACGTGAAGAATCTCCGCCTGGGCAGCCCTGTGGCGCAGTCCTGGCAGGAAGGTGTCGTTGTGTATCGTCCGGACCTGCTCGCCGATGATCCAAATTGTGAACTCGACGCATGGGCACGTGATGCGGCCCCGGCCCCACGTCGGTCCATCATTGATGTCCCCTTCTCACATGGAACGCTTGCCATCAACAGCCTCGAGGCCAACGCCTTCAGCGATTTTGACATCAACTGTCTGCAATGTGTCGCCGAAGTCCTGACCGAGCCATGCAGCGCTGGGCCGATCTCGGGCAGCTGGAAGAGCGCAACGAAGAGCTTTCCAGGCGCCTCGAAGAGGGGGCGCGGCGAGAGGCGGACCTCTCTCGTTCCAGCGCGCTTCTGGCGGAGAGGGATCGTCTGCTGAGTGCTTTTCACGAGACCGGCAAGGTGCTGCTTACCGCCATCGATCCGGACGAGATCCTCGATACTCTGTCACTGCAGATCATCAAGGCAGGTGTGTTTCGCAGCATAACGGTTGCACTCGTGGACGAGGTCGCGCACAGCGTCCACGTGGTGCGGGGCTACGTCCGCTCGCAACGCTCCGACAGCGGCTGGACACCACTGAAACAGGAAGAGTTGAGCGGCGGCATCAGCTACGATCTCAGCGAGGACAACATCTTCGGCGCCGTCGCGCGGTCGGGCGTGATGGAGGTCATAGAAGGCTGGGACAGGCGCTATGACGAGCGTCGTCGACCGCTTACCGCGACTGCTTCCCTGGCCTACTTCATCCCGGTTCTGCACCAGGACCGGGTCATCGCCGTCCTGGCGACCGGCAGCAGTCTCCAGGAACGCGAGGGCATGCTGCGGCGGATCGACATGTTGCGGTCCTTTTTCGACCAGGTTGCCATTGCCCTGTACCATGCACGCCTCTACGAGGAACTGCAGGAGCGCGAACGAATTGGCCATGGAGGAGGCGCAGGCGGAGGTCCGGGAGCTGCTTACCGACGCACTCAGTGTCGTCAACACACAGGCAGAGCTGGTGCGGCAGTTGATGGCCTACTCTCGATACGGCACGGAAGCCACACGGAAGCCGATCGAGCCCAGTCCCATGCTCGAGGCCGTGGCCAACATCTGCCGCAATACCTTCGACCGCCGGATCGAGTTCGTCACCGAACTCGATCCGAACCTGCCCCTGATCCTGGCTGATGGCGCGCAACTACAGCAGGCCGTGCTGAATCTGTGTATGAATGCCCGGGACGTCGTCATCGAGGCGGGCGGACATGATTCCTACGTGGCGCTGCGTGCCTGCCTGCAGCAGGAGGAGGGCGAGCGGACCGTGTCGATCTCGGTGCAGGACAATGGTGTCGGCATCGACGCCGCGGTGCGCGAACGGATTTTCGATCCATTTTTCACCACGAAAGAGGTCGGCAGCGGCACCGGTCTCGGGTTGTCCATCGTGCATGGCATCATGCGCCGGCATGGGGGCCGGATCACCTGCGACAGCCGGATCGGTGCGGGCACCACGTTTCAGTTGCTCCTGCCCATCGCCGAGATCGGCACTGCGGCACCCGGCAGGGCCAGTGAGCCCCCGCCCCCCAGAGGTCATGAGACGATCCTCATCGTCGAAGATGAGGAATCGGTACGCACGACAATCAGCCATGCCCTCCGTCGCCTGGGGTATCGAGTGCTGCTGGCTGCCGATGGCGAGCAGGGGTTGGCGGTGCTGGCCCGCGAAGGCGGCTTGGTTGATCTCATGTTGCTCGACCAGTCGATGCCACGCATGTCGGGAACCGAAGTCCTGGAGCGTATGGATCCTGACAGCGGTCCAGCAGTGATTCTGTTCACGGGATTTGCTGCGTCGCACGAGTTTTCGGACCGCGTCGCTGCGGTGCTTGAGAAGCCGCTGTTGCCGCGGACGCTGATCCAATCGGTGCGGGCTGTGCTGGACGATCGACAGGGCTGAACAGCGGGCGACCGGTGCCATCAGCACCCAGTGTGTGCGGCTTCCTCAGCGATCGAAGAGCAGGCTCAGATCCAGTGCGGGCGCTGAGTGGGTCAGGGCCCCGACGGAGATCACATCAACGCCGGTTTCGGCGGCGGCGCGAACCGTGGTCAGGTCGATGTTGCCCGTTGCCTCCAGTTCAACAGCGGGCGCCGCCTGACGCGCCAGTTCCACGCACTGACGCATCAGGGCAGGGGACATGTTGTCGAGCAGAATACGATCCGGCGCCAGGGGCGGGCCACCGGCAACCAGAGCGCGGACCTGCTCGAGATCTTCCGCCTCACACATGATCCTCGTCGAGCCGCGATGGGCCCCCTGGGCGCCCAGGCGGGCGCGACGGACGGCCTCGGTGACGCCGCCGGCTGCGGTCACATGGTTCTCCTTGATCAGCACGGCATCGAACAGGCCCTGGCGATGGCTGACGCCGCCGCCACTGCGCACGGCCTGTTTCTGCAGATCGCGCAGACCTGGTACCGTCTTGCGGGTATCGGTGATACGCGCCTGCGTGCCGACAATGGCATCCACGTAGGCGCGGGTGAGGGTTGCCACACCGGACAACTGCTGGAGAAAATTGAGTGCCGTGCGCTCCGCTGTAAGAATCGATGCGGCGGAGCCACGGATCTCCAATACCGTGTCACCCGCCTCAGCCAGGTCTCCGTCGGCTGCCCGTCGCAGCAGGACCAGATCCGCATCGACACGGTTGAACACGGAACAGGCGACGTCGATGCCGGCAATCACGCCGCGACGCCGGGCGAGGATGCGGGCCCGTGCCGGTGTGTCCGCTTCGACCGTCCACTGTGTGGTGATGTCCGATCCCGGCGTCAGGTCTCCACCCAGGTCTTCGCGCAGAGCGGCATCAACGAGGCTCGCGATGTCTGCCACAGGCGCGAGGGCGGTCATCGTATTTCCTTTCGCGACTTACGCTCGCTCTCGAGTGCGGCAGCCTGAGCCATCTTGTAGTTCTCCTCCAGATCGAGCATACACCGTGCTTGTTTGTCCAGCGCGACACGCTCGTCGTCCATGGCGTCCGTCTCGAACTTCAGCTCTTCGAGTTCGGCCTTGACTGTGACGATGCGATCGTCCAGTTGCTTGCCCGCCTCGCGATGTTCAGCGATTGCCTCGCGCAGCTCACTGCCACGAACGAGATGGTTGAACAAGGCCAGCACACCAAGGCTGGCAAAGACGACGATGATGATGGCGTAGACCGCTTCGATCATGGGGTCCCGTTCTCCTCGGGCGTTGCCGGCAGACCCTGGTCAGGGTCAGGTCCGGCGACCATGGGCCTGATGGATGGCACCGGCTCAGCTCGCGTGACACCTCCATCTGGCCCCGAGTCTGCACGTGAGTCCCCTGATGCCGGGCCGGTCTCCGTGGCGCTGTTCGCTGGTCCGAGGGCCGCCACCCACAACTTCTCGGGCCCTTCGACGGGAAGCAGTCCGGGGCGGTCGCCCAGCAGCTCATGGGCCCGCTCATTGACTACCACACAACCGGGTTCGGCGTCCTCCAGCAGTTGACGCGTGCTGTGCAGGGTACGGGCAAACAGGCGGTTGACATGTTCCTGGTCGAATTCGGTGATGGTAATGCCGGCAACCAGAACGGCCCGCAGGGTCCGGATCTGCTGCGGGTGCGCCGCCCCCCCAAGGGTGGTCACCAGTTCGAGGGCTGTGGCGGGCTCGTCGAAGGCCGTCGTCAGGACTTCCGGGCTGCCCTCGGGGGCGTCGCGGCGGGGGGCAGGGCCGGTAAAGTTTGCGCCGAGGGCATTCAATCTGTTGACCAGTTCACCGGCAAGAACCGTATGGGCTCCCTCCGCCTCCCCGTCGAGGCCGATTTCGACGACGAGAATGGACAGACTCGTCAGGGCCGCCGTGACCTTGTCAGCGAGGTGCAGATCGTGCGCCGTGCGTACACCCTCAGGTTCCGGAATCGGATGTCGATTGACACACTGTCGAAGGTCAGCCATCTGCGTCGACGGCAACTCCAGTCGCAGGCGGCCGAAAAGATCCTCCTTGAAGCGGCGGGCATTGGCCAGTTTCTGCTCGACTGCGCCTCGTTGCGAGCGCAGGACCTGCAATTTGGTTTCGATCGTCTGCAGCCGTTGGCGATCCCTCTTGACATCGTTCAGCAGGCGCAGGTGCACGTCGGTCATGCGGCGCATGTGCAGCGCCGTCAGGAATTTCACAATGGCGTAGCTGAAGGCGACCAGCAGCGCCAGTATGCCGAGCCACATGGTCAGGGCCCCTGCCGGCGCAGGTCGGCGGCTGCCGCCTGTCGTGCATCCGGTGGTGCATAGACTTCGAG
This sequence comes from bacterium, assembly GCA_027593305.1. Taxonomy (GTDB): domain Bacteria; phylum Latescibacterota; class UBA2968; order UBA8231; family UBA8231; genus UBA8231. Next base: position 214 of record JAQCJA010000341.1, on the reverse strand, counting down.
CAGGCCCAGGCGGTCCAGCAGTGGCATGAAGGCGAACAGGTCCTTGAGCATGTACGTCGCCACACCCGCCTCATCGATCAGCCAGCGAAAGAGGCGGTAGCCGGCGTCAACGATCTCAGCATCTCCCGTCTCTTCATACGCCCAGGCCAGCGTCGGCAGGCACATGACAGTGGACGCGTGGGGACCACTGCTGACGGGAGCTTCCTTGTAGAAC
>JAQCJA010000340.1 GCA_027593305.1 bacterium | reverse complement strand
CAGCCCTGGCTGGTCGACCGCCTGCTGCGGCATCTGCTCGTCGATCTGACGGGCAATACGCACCGCGCCGAGTTCTGCATCGACAAACTCTATTCCCCCGATTCACAGTCGGGTCGCCTGGGCCTGCTTGAGTTTCGCGCCTTCGAGATGCCGCCGCATGCACGTATGAGCCTCGTGCAGATGCTGCTGCTGCGCGCGCTGATCGCCATGTTCTGGAAGAAGCCCTATCACCACAAGCTCGTGCGTTGGGGCACACAACTGCATGACCGTTTCATGCTGCCCCACTACGTGCGTGCCGATATGCAGGACGTCGTCGAAGATCTCCAACGCGCCGGTTACGACTTCCACATGTCACTGTTCGACCCGTTCATCGAGTTTCGTTTCCCGCGCTATGGCTCGGTGCAGGTGGGGGCATTGGAAATCGAACTGCGCCTCGCCATCGAACCGTGGCACGTGCTCGGCGAAGAGACCACCGCCGCCGGCACGGCGCGCTTCGTCGACTCGTCGATCGAGCGTCTGCAGGTCAGGGTCACGGGACTGACGGACTCCCGTTACCTGCTCACCTGCAACGGCGCCCGCCTGCCACTGCACGCCACGCCGACGGGCGGTCAGTATGTCACCGGCGTGCGCTACCGCGCCTGGCAACCTCCTTCGGCGCTGCACCCTACCATCGGCGTACATACGCCACTGGTCTTCGACCTGATCGATACCTGGAACGGCCGCGCCGTCGGTGGCTGCACCTACCACGTGGGCCATCCGGGCGGGCGCAACTACGACGCGCTGCCAGTCAACGCGTACGAGGCCGAGGCGCGGCGTATGGCGCTGTTCTGGGATCAGGGACACACGCCGGGAACGATCTATGCGCCCGTGACGTACACCGCCCCCGCCAGGGGAGAGTTTGCCCCTGCTGGCACGACCCCCGGACCGGTGGCATTGCCGCCGGAAGAAGAGATCGACGAAGACTACCCCTACACCCTGGACCTGCGGCAGCATTCGGCGGCCCGGCGCAAGCCCTGATATGAGCCTGGACAACCGAAGGAGCGCCGAGACGGGCTTCGACCTGCAGACCTATGCCGCACAGCTGACGGCAAACGATGAAATGTGGGCGGGCGGGCAGGTCCGACCCCACTGGGCCCAGCTGATGCAGGGCCTGGATCGACTGGGTCCGGGCAGCCTCGCCCGCCAGCGTCTGGAGGGGCGGCGCCTGCTGCGCGAGAACGGCGTTACCTACAACGTCTACGGTGACCCGCAGACCCCGAGCCGGCCCTGGGAGCTGGATCTGATCCCGCTGGTCTTCGATCACGTCGAATGGGCCCGCATCGAGAAGGGGTTGATCCAGAGGGCACAGCTCCTGGATCACGTTCTGGCTGACCTCTACGGTCCGCGTCGGCTGATTTCGGCGGGTCTGCTGCCACCCGAACTGATCTACGGCAGCGGCGCCTTCCTGTTGCCCTGCGACCAGATACCCCACCGCCGGATGCTGCTCTACGCCGCCGACCTGGCACGCGGACCGGATGGACGGATGTGGGTCCTGAGCGACCGTACGCAGTCACCGCTGGGGGCGGGCTACGCCCTGGAGAACCGCACGGCGCTGCGCCGCCTGCTGCCGCAGCTGACGCACGAATGCCAGATCCGCCGCCTGTCTTTTTTCTTTCAGAGGCTGCGTGACCAGTTGCACACCAGCGCCGGGAGCAAAGATCAGCCGCGCATCGCCCTGCTCACCCCCGGTCCGCGTGATGAGGCCTATTTCGAACACGCCTACCTGGCTTCCTACCTCGGATATCCCCTGGTACAGGGTGGCGATCTGACCGTGCGCGACGGTTGTGTCTGGCTCAAATCGATCGAGGGCCTCCGGCGGGTGGATATCCTGTTGCGCCGCGTCGAGGACCGCAATTGTGACCCGCTGGAGTTGCGCGGCGACGGGCCGGGTGGCGTCGCCGGTCTGCTGGAAGCCGTGCGCCAGGCCAATGTCGTTGTCGCCAATCCGCTCGGCAGCAGCGCCCTCGAAAATGCCGGCCTGGCGCCCTTCCTGCCGCGCATCGCCCGACACTTCTTCGGCGAGGAACTGCAGCTGCCTTCCGGCGCCACCTGGTGGTGCGGGCACGACAGTGCGCGGCGCTACGTGCTCGACCACCTGGAAGAGCTCGTCATCAAAAACACGCGGCGCAGTGCCGCACACCCATCCATGCTCGGAGCCAACCTCAGCAATGACGAAAAGGCCGCCCTGCGCCGACGTATCGAGGCCGCACCCCACCTCTACGTCGGCCAGGAGCGCGTCTCATTCTCGACGGCACCCACCCTTGTCGAAGATCGTCTGGAGCCGCGGCACGCCATCCTGCGCGCCTTCCTGGTCGCCCATGACGACGGCTACGCGGCCATGCCGGGGGGGCTGACGCGTGTGGCGCCCGACCGTGACAGCTTTGTGGTGGCGACCCAGGCGGGCGGCATCAGCAAGGACACCTGGGTGCTGGCCGAGGAACCCGAGCGTTCCATCAGCCTGTGGCTGAGTCCCGGGGCCGAGTTGGAAATGCACGCCGACGAGGGCATTCTCTCCAGCCGAGCCGGCGAGAATCTGTTCTGGGTCGGGCGCTACGCCGAGCGCGCCGAGGGCGTGGCGCGCCTGCTGCGGGTGGTCCTGGAACGCCTCGGGACCGGCGGCGAGAGCGGCGACGAAACCGGAGTCGCCTGCCTGCACCAGTTGCTGCGTGCCGTAACCCGGCTGACGGGCACGCTGCCAGGTTTTGTCGGTCGCGGTGGCAAGCAGCGTCTGTTGCACCCCTGGCACGAACTGCGCGCCGTCGTATTCACCGGCAGCGACAAGGGCAGCAGCCTGTTGACGACATTGCAGGCGCTGCAGGGGGCTTCCTACGCCATCCGCGACCGCTGGTCGACGGATGCCTGGCGCATCATCGACGATATTCAGGAGCACTGGACCAGCATCCAGGCCGTCCCCAACCTCAGTCCGGTGCGGGCGCAGGATGACCTCGACCTGCTGCTGACGGACCTGTTGGCGCTCTCGGGGCTCAACAAGGAAAGCATGACCCGTGAAACGGGCTGGTTGCTGCTGGATATCGGTCGCCGCATCGAGCGCGGTCTGTTGCTCATCGACTTGTTGCGCTCCACCCTTGTGCGACGCACCAACCTGATCGAGGAACATCTGCTGCAGGAAGCGGTGCTGCTCGCCAAGCAGAGCCTGATTACCTACAGACGCCGATACCGCTCCTACCTGCAACTGGGCTCCGTATTGGAATTGCTCCTGGTGGACGAGACCAATCCACGTTCCCTGGTCTATCAGTTTGGCCAATTGCAGGAGCACCTGGCAGCGCTGCCACGCACCCGTCGCGGGACGCGCCTGAGTGAGGAGGAGCGACTGGTACTGGCAGCACACACGCGTCTGCGCCTGATCGATCCTGTGGCCCTGGCAGAAGGAGGTGAGGGCCTCACGGGCAGGCGCCGCGACCTTGACCAGTTGCTCGAGAGCATGCGTCAGGCACTGATGGCGGCATCCGAGACCCTGACCCGCACCTATTTCAGCCATGCACAGGTGTCGAGCCAGTTGGTGTCGAGCTCGTTGGTTTACGGCAACGCCATGGAAGAGTCACTATGAAGTACCGCGTGGTCCATCGGACAGAATACGATTATGCCGGCCCGGTCGACCAGTGTCACAACGAGGCGCGGTTGCTGCTGCGCGATTCTGCCCACCAGCACTGCGAAGCGACCCAGCTGGACATCGAACCACAGCCGAAGGTGTATCGCGAGCGCCGTGATTTCTTCGGCAATCGTGTCACCTATTTTGCCATCCAGGAGCGCCACAGCCGTCTGCGCGTCAGCGCCACAAGTGAGGTCGAGGTGACGGCTGATCGCAATATCGATCTCAGTCGCAGCCGCCGCTGGGAACAGGCGCGCCCGCACGGGGCCGACTGGGGACTGCAGGATGGTGGCGCGGCCTGTCTCTTTGCACTCGATTCGCCGCTCGTGCCGTTGTCGGCCCCGGCCAGGCAATACGCCGAAATCTCCTGCCCACCGGGTCGTCCCTTGCTGGAGGTGGCCCACGACCTCATGGCCCGCATCCACCGTGACTACACCTACGTGCCCGGATTCACCGCTGTTACTACGCCGCTGGCAGAGGTCATGGAACACCGCAAGGGCGTGTGTCAGGACTTCGCCCACGTCGCCATCGCCTGCCTGCGCAGCATGGGTCTTCCCGCGCGCTATGTCAGCGGCTATCTGGAGACATTGCCACCCCCCGGACAACGGAAGCTTGTCGGCGCCGACGCCTCGCACGCCTGGTTCGCTGTCTTTGATCCCGATCTGGGTTGGGTCGAATTCGATCCCACCAACGACAGGATGGCGGGCGAGCAGCATCTGACGGTAGCGTGGGGGCGCGACTTTGCCGATGTATCACCCCTCAAGGGCGTGCTCTACGGCAGCGGCAAGCACAGGCTGAAGGTATCGGTGGACGTGGCGCGCGTGGAGTAACTGGGCGCAGCCGCCGCAGCCGATATCGGCGACCTGGAGGACGAGAGGCCCGCCGTCACCGTGGTAGGCGCCGTGGATCTGGAGCGCTATGCTGGTGTGTGGTACGAAATCGCCAGGATCCCCAACCGCTTCCAGAGGCAGTGTGTGCGCGGCACGACGGCCACCTACGCCCTGCGCGAGGATGGCAAAATCGATGTCGTGAACCGCTGCGGTGTCGACGGCGGCGGCGTGGACGAAGCCCGGGACGTTGCGAGGATCGTCGACACGGAGAGCCACGCGAAGCTGGAGGTGAGCTTCGTGAGCTTCTTCGGTTGGCGACCGTTCTGGGGCACTTACTGGGTAATCGGGCTGGACGAGAACTACCGGTGGGCCATCGTCGGTCACCCCGACCGAGAGTACGGGTGGGTGCTGGCGCGGACACCCACCCTCCCGGACGAGACTCTCGAGGGGGTCTTCAGGATCCTCGAAGGCAATGGCTATCTCCGGGGCCGCGCTTCTGGGAGAGGGGCGTGTCGTTGATCAGCCACGCTTTCACGTCCTTCTGCCAGCTCTTTTCACGGCTCTTGTATCGATCCAGGATGAACGCGTGCCGACCTCGTGCTCGTAGACGGCCTTGTCCGTCGCCACGAGTTTCCGCAGACGGGGGTAGAGGTCGCGGCCGTTCCGCTCGAATTTCGTGATCCACGCCATGTGGTTGACGCCCGCGCACTCGCAGTCGATCGATTCCGGCTTGTACCAAAGCCAGTTCGCCATCATGGCCGAAGTACCCTGCACGCTGTGACGGAGTCCGGTCAACACGATGGTAGTCTCTCGCTGCATGGCGTGACACAGCATCGCCATCGGGTTCGTGTAGTTGAGCATGATCGCGTTCGGGCAGAGCCCTTCCATGTCCCGTGCGATGGCCACCATGGTTGGGATCGTCCGGAGTGCGCGGAAAATGCCGCTTGGTCCACGTGTGTCGCCCACGTTGGTGTCGATGCGGTACTTCTTGGGAATGAGAATGTCGTGCTGCCGGCTGGTTCAGATATCTCGCGCTGCCCGGTCGGGC
>JAQCJA010000339.1 GCA_027593305.1 bacterium | reverse complement strand
GTTTGGTCAACCTCGAAAGGCCGACCGTGTGGATGGCAGAACCTTAAAGAGCCAGCCTGTCGATGTCAAGGATATACAAAGAAGACCGGCGGGATCGCCTCGGTCCCGCCGGTCTCTTGTCTTCTCGCACCCCAGTTCACGTGACGGAGAAGTTTGATGCCCTAATACTATGTGGTTCTTCTACAACCGTCAAGAAATAAAATCTAGCTCTAGATCCTGTTTTTAAACCGGTTGCGTCAATCTCTAGTCGACACTAGAGTGTCCATGCCGGCGCTATTCCTGCCATTCGAGGACATCAGCGAAAGCAGATTTCGCCGTGTCGACGGCAATTCTGCGAGCCGCCCGCTGCGTCGACGTGAAGCCGGCGGCGGCAAGCACGGATTCCTTGGCCGGGCAGCCATCGTCGCTGCAGGCCAGCCAGCGATCCCGCTGCGGCCGCTCCAGTGCTCCCAGCAGTTCGGCCCCCCATTCCCAGAAGTCCGGATGGCAGTAGACGTCCACCAGCCCTGTCTGCGGCCACAGTGGATGATCTCCGGCAACAGCGGCGCCAACGATGGCCCCCGTGCTCTGCTGCCGCAGCACGAGCCCCTGAGAGCGGTCGTCATGCAGCAGTTGCAGCCAGCCACGTTCCGTGGAAGCACGTCCGAACAGGCCCAGCGGCGCACAGCGCACGGTGCCGGGGAAGGGGCCGGTGAACAGAGGCGCCGAGGTCGGCCAGTTCTCCCAGGACACGGGATGCACCTCGACGGGTCCCGGGGCAAACCAGTCCCGGCGGAAGGCTTCGGCAGAGTTGACGTAGTACTCCATGCGGCCACTGCCCGGCTCGAGGCCACAGAATCCTTCGCCCTGATAGATGTGAAAGGGAGCCGAATCGTAGCCGGTCCCGAGAAACAGGGCCCGCCCCTGCTGTTGGCGGAAGTCCTCCATCAACAACCGCATGAGCGATTTCGCCGCTCCCTTGCGGCGCTCTTCCGGCCGCGTGTAGACGTGGCCGAAGTGGCCCACGCCGCCCTGCGTAACCGTGAGCATGTTGGCCAGGGGTGTACCATCCCGATGCAGCAGATAGAAACGGACTTCGATGCCGAGATCACGGCGCAGACATTCACCGTTCTGCCAGCGCCAGACATCTCCCTTGTGGCTCAACAGGTCACCGACCCGATCTGCCCATTCTGCATCGGGGCCGATGACGACGCCGGCTTCGACGCTCTCGCCACCCTTGAGGTCCACCCTGCCAAGCGTCTGGTACATGCGCGTTCAGCTCTTGCCGTAGCGGGGACGAATCTTGCAGGTGGGACACACCTTCTGCAGGTGTTCCCGACGAACGCTGTAGAGATCGTGGGCGCGGACGAATTCACATTCGGCGGCACCAACCTTGCCGCGGCGCTGCAGACCCCTGCGGTCGAGTGCATCATCCAGCTTCGGGCCGACCTCCACCGGACACGCGCCCTGGCGGAAGGCCAGACCCCAGACCTCCTCCACCGTTCCGGTGCTGTCGACGACTCGGTGGATGTCACCAAAAGGATCGATGCAGCCGCATGGCACCGACATTTCCGCAACGTGGTAGGCGGTTGTTGTCCAGTGGGTGGTGCCCAGAGCCAGCAGCCAGCCGTCGCCATGCACGAGTTGGCCAATGGGACTTTCGGGCTCCCAGCAACCGGCTTCCAGATGGCTGTTGCAGTAGGTCTCGGCGCGGGGACCCAGAGCCGCCACAGCGTGTGTCGCGTGCTCACTGCGCACGGCGTCGGGCCGTCGCCAGAACGCATCGGGAATCGCCCCGTTCGTCGTCGGCGTCGTCAGTCGATTGTAGACCTGCGCCGCCCGGTGGTTGAAGGAGGGCATCAACACCGTACCGGAACGCCCGACAACCTCCAGCAGTGCGTCGACTACGGTATCGGCACCCCCTTCGACAGGGCCGATCTTCGACAGCGAACTGTGCACCATCACATCCATGCCAGACTTGAGGCCGAGCCGTCGCAGATCGGTGACCAGTTGCGTGCGCGTGACCATATCGGCACGCTCGGGCATGTCCACGTAACCCAGCTCTGCCAGCGCTTCGAAGTAGCCGGCAACGGCGGTGGCATCCACAGCCTGTCGTTTCGGGTCCGCTCCAGGGCGCAGCAAGCCCCCCCGTTCCCAGGACAGAGCCTCGGTGATCTGCGCTACCGTGCGTTTTCCATCCGCCCAGTACAGCGCCCACTGGCTCAGGCCGGCCGCAGAAATCCTGCGGGCGACCGGTGGTGGCGTGTTCTCCGACGTCGGCGCCAACAAGGCCGTGCGCCGGGGAATCCGTCGCGTCGATGGTGTCGTCGACGAAGGTCGGGTGGCCCGCGTGCCGGCGGTTGCTGCCGCCATGTCAGCACGCAGCGACTGCATTTCGCTCATGATCTGCCGTCGATCACCACCCCAGAGGAATCGCTGCAGCCGCCGCAGGCTCTCCTCGTGGGCGTCGCGCAGGTAGTCGCCTCCGGTGCGGTCGAGTCCCCGTCGGGCCTTCGCCTCAGTCGTCAGCCGCACGGTTTCAGCGCGAGCCATCTGCATGACATCCGGCGTCGCCGCATCCGCCAGGTAGTAGAGGTAGGACGCGGTCGCTGCCGCACAGGTCTTCAACCCGGCGGCACTCAACAGCCCGAGTTGATCGGCGGAGGAGTGATAGGCATCCCAGGCTCGGCCGAGGCCCTTGTGATGTGTCGTGATCCAGGGACAGGGATAACCGTACTGGGGATCGCCGATCAACGTGTCGGCGGTCGAGACAAAGCCCTCGCTGTGCAGCTTGTAGCCCGCCGCACGGTAGTCCCGCAGGGTCGCTCGCAGAATCTTCTCGCCGACCCAGTCGACGAATCCCGCCGACGACGGCACCGTCGAATGCCATTCCAGTCGCCCGGAACAGACCGCCGGCCTGGCACCGACCGTGTCAACGCACAGGCCGGCGATGGGCGGCTGCAGGCGTCGCTCCTTCTCCAGATAGGCGAAGAAACCGTAACACTCGTAGGCGTTGAGCAGGCGAATCGTGCGTCGCGGCCGGGGCAGCACACCATCCCGGATCAGACCCTCCAGAGTGCGCGCGACCTCGACGGTGACAGCACAACCCGAGGCATTGTCGATGGCCCCGGGTTCGGCGGAGTGCGCAATTGCCCAGACCTCATCCTGCGGATCCTCACGCCCCTGGATGAGCCCCGAAACGACATCGTGATGTCCGACATATTTCCGCGCATCGACGCGGACCTGCAGCGTCAGGTTGTGATGGTGCAGCAGCTGGCGACGCAGGCGCTCCCCCTGTCGCCGGGAAATCACCAGGCCCACGAGCCGCGCTGAGGCATGGTCCATCGGCACCGCACCCCAGCCGAACTTGGTCCATGCAAGAGCATTGGAATTGTTCGTGACGTCGATGTCGGTGAGGACGCCCACGGCCCCCTTGTGCGCCAGCCTCTCCATCAGGTCGCGGATATTGAGGCTCGTCAGCACGATTCGACCGATCAGTGCATCTGCGCTCAGACGATCGAGATCCTCGGCCCGCTCCAGCACGACAAGCTCACAACGCAGTCCCTGCGCCGGTGTTGCCGCCGTCCACTGTACGACGTGCCATGGATTCTCGCGATAATCGGCGATGCGCTCGCGGAAGGGCTTGATGATATCGACCGTCGCCGCCCGGATATCCTGCGCTTCCTGGATGATCCAGCGCCCCGTGCCGATGCGGCCCCCCGTCTGGATTGGGGTAACCTCCGCCCTGGCGCCGGCCGCTTCGTACTGCTCCACGAGAGTGCTCGTGGTATCGTGGAATCGATCAAAGGAATTCCATCGATCCGTTTCGACGACCGCCTCTACGGTTTTCAGCATCCGCGCGCCGTCGGTTGCCCCGAGAATGGCGGGCAGGACCTGACGGCAGTGGCGGCTCAACGTGGCGGGTGTGGGAGTCGAAGGCATATCTCACCGGATCGCGATGGGCCGTGCCGGCGAACCGGTGGCACCTTTGAAGGGGATGGGAGCGTTGACGGAGCGGCAAAGGTAGCCGCACACCGTGCCCGGTCAACGTCGCTCAACCGATGGGGACCGGCTCGGCGTCGTACACCTCCAGTTGACGGCCGACCTCTTCCCATTGTGTCAGGCCCTGCTCCAATTCCCCTTCCACCTGTTGCAGTTTTTCGGTCAGCCTGGCGAGTAGATCCAGATCGCTGCTTTCACCGGCCCGGCCGATGCGCTGCAGAATCTCCGCCTGCTGCTCCTCCAGGCCGGCGATCTGCGTCTCCAGCAGACCATGCCGCTGCTGCAGTTGCTCGTACGCCTTGCGCTGACGGCGCGCCTCCCGGCGGGCCTCCCTGTCGTTGTTTGCAGCATCCGAGGTCAGCGCCGGCCCGGCGGCAACCTGCTGTCGATCACGCCATGCAGAATACTGCATCCAGTTGCCATCGAAGGCAGTCAAGGTGCCGCCGTCCACCAGCCAGATCTGCGTTGCCAGCGACTGGATCAGATACCGATCGTGGCTGACGAGCAGGACGGTGCCGGCAAAGTCTGTCAGGACCTGCTCGAGCACTTCCTGCGAGGCGATGTCGAGATGGTTCGTCGGCTCGTCGAGGATGAGGAAATTGGCGCCCTGCAGCACCAGCCGCGCCAGTGCCACGCGGCTGCGCTCGCCCCCGCTGATCTGCTCGACGCGTTTGTCGATATCGTCGCCGGAGAACAGGAAGCTCCCCAGAAGATCACGCAGCTCGGCGGTTGTCGTTCCCGGCGGCGCCACCTGATGCAGAGCGGCCAGAAGATTCAGCGAGCCATCCAGATTCTCCTGCGTCTGTGGCAGATAGCCGATCTCGACTTTGGCCCCCAGGTGCAGGGTCCCCGCCTGGGGCTGCAGTTGGCCCAGAATCGCCCGCACCAGTGTGGTCTTGCCGGCACCATTGGGGCCAATGACGGCGACGCGTTGTCCGCGGTGGGCTTCGATCTCGCCGGTTGTGCGTACCACCGGCTCGAGTTGCTCCTCATAGCCGAGAGCCAGATCCGTGAGGCGCACGACGATATCCCCTGTGCGTCCGGAGGATTCCATGCGCAGGTGCATGGTGCGATGCTCCTGCGGCCGATCGATGGCTTCATCCCGGAGAAACCGCTGCAGGCGCTTGCGTCGCCCCTGCGCCTCCCGGGTCCGCTGCCCGGCGATGAACCGGCGGACATACTCCTCGGTCTTCTCCACGTACGCCTGCTGTGTCTCCCACTCCTTCAGCCGCCGCTCGTAGCGCTCCTGCCGTTGCCGGACGTAGGCCGAATACGCCCCCCGGTAGGTCTCGAGGCGGCCGAAGGAGATTTCCCAGGTGCGCTCGGTGACATGATCGAGAAACCAGCGATCATGAGACACGACGAGGTAGCTGCCTTTGCGCTCGCGCAGCCAGCCCTCCAGCCACTCGACGGCACGCAGATCCAGATAGTTCGTTGGCTCATCGAGCAACAGCAGATCACTGCCTTCCACCAGCAACCGCGCCAACTCGACGCGGGTCCGCTGGCCGTCGCTCAACTGCGACAGCGGCGTATCGTAGTCGCTGGCACCGAAACCCAGACCGGCGAGCACGGTGCGGATCCG
>JAQCJA010000338.1 GCA_027593305.1 bacterium | reverse complement strand
ATCGGTTAAGGCCCTGAAATCTTTACGTTTACGAGCGGTCTTAGTGGCCCTTCTGGAGGCCCTCCACAAGATGTGGTGGACGAGTCGTCTGCCGGGGCCCGGTTGACAGTCGACGTCGGTGTGGGATGCCGCTTATATTGTTTGCTTTCCGTCTAGAACATATGAAGGAGACACCCATGGCCCAGAACACCACGCGCGTCGGTCTCATCGGATATGGACTCATCGGTTCCGCCGTCCGCGACATGATTGAGAAAAACCCCGACAACGGTATGGAGGTCGCCTTCATACACGACCAGGACGCATCGCGTCTGACGGACCTTGGCGATCTGGCCCTCGAAGATCTGGCCGGCTTCGACGAGCGCGGTGCCGATCTGATCGTGGAAATGGCGCATCCCGCAGTGACGCGGGCCTGGGGCACAAAGATTCTGCAGAAGACGGACTACATGTTCATCTCTGTAACCGCCCTGGCGGATCGTGAGCTTGAGCAGGCCATCGACGCGACGTCAAGGAAGCACGGCACCCGTGCCTATGTGCCGCACGGGGGCGTAGTCGGTATGGATGCCTTGCTGGAAAACCGTGACGTCTGGGAGAGTGTGGATGTGGTGATGAAGAAGGCGCCGAAGAATGTGGACTGCGCCGCAGTCGGACTGGATCCAAACGAGATCAAAGAAGAAACCGTGCTCTACGACGGCCCGACGCGGGGGATCTGCCCCAAGTTCCCGCGCAACGTCAACACCCATGCTTCCATCGCCTACGCCGGCATCGGCTTTGACCGCACCCATTCGTTGTTGATCGTCAATCCCGCGTGGACCAACGCGATCGTCGAGATCCACGCCAAGGGCCCCGGCGTCGAGTTGAATGTGTCGCGCATCGAGAGCATCACCGGTGTCACCGGGGCCAGCACGCCCGCCTCCATCTACAACACGGTGCAGATGATCGGTTCCACCGGTCCTGGCATCCACCTGCGCTAGGCGCGAGGAGACCTCTCGTTCCATGAAGCCATTTGCTGCCGCACCTACCGCGATTCCCCGTTCCGGCATCCGTGAAATCATGGATCTGGCGTGGGCCACGCCCGGGGCGATCCACCTTGAGGTCGGTCAACCCGACTTTGACACCCCCGAGCATATCGTCGAGGCAACCTGCCGTTATGCTCGTGAAGGCTACACGCGCTACGTACCGAATGCCGGTGTCAATCCCTTGCGTGAGGCGGCGGCCCGCTACATACAGAACAAGACGGGCGTCGAGTCGACGGCACAGAACATTCTCGTTACGCAGGGCGCAGTACTCAGCGTCGCCACCGCATTCCTGGCGCTGACCGACCCTGGTGATGAGGTCTTGTTGCCCGATCCCGGTTGGCCCAACTACGCCATGGGAGTGCCCCTGTTCCAGGGCAGATCGGTCTTCTACGATGTACTGCCGGAGAACGATTTCCTGCCGGATCCCGAACAGATCGAGTCATTGATCACACCACGGACGAAACTGTTGCTGCTGTGCAGCCCGTCCAACCCGACGGGACAGGTTCATGACGAGGCGCTGACGAAGGCGTTGATGGATGTCGCCCGGCGACACGACCTGTGGGTGCTTGCAGACGAGATCTACGGCGAGATCGTCTTCGATGGAAAACACGTCAGTTGTGCCAGCCATGATCCGGACGGTCGTGTGCTGCTGGTGACAGGCATGTCGAAGAGTTACGCCATGACCGGGTATCGTGTCGGCTTCACCCGCGCCTGTCGCGAGTATGTGGAACTGGCCAGCAAGCTGCAGGAGCCCCTGGTCTCGTGTGGTGTGGGTTTCTCGCAGATGGCAGCCGTCGAGGCCCTCGAAGGTCCGCAGCAGTGCGTCGTCGACATGCGGGACGCCTACCGCCGGCGCCGGGATATTGCCATCGGAGTACTGAAGGAGCATGACCTCTACCGCTATACACCGGGCGGCGCCTTCTATCTGCTGGTCGACATCTCGGCATCAGGTATGGCGTCACTCGACTTCTGCCACGAACTGATCCGCGAACACAAGGTTGCCGTGGCACCGGGCAGCACCTTTGGCAAGGTCTGCGCCGACCACGTGCGCATTTCGATCGCGTCACCGGACGAGAACGTCCGCGAGGGTCTGCAACGGATCTGTGCGCTGGTACGGGCCAGGGAGGCAGCCCGCTAGGCGTCGTCCGTCTGTCGTCTCGCCCTGCCCCCACAGGCACTGCAGTTCTTCGTTGTACGCCAACAGCTCCGCCAGCTTGCCCGTGGCGTGGACCTGCCCATCCTTCAGCACGATGATCTGACCGGCGCCGGAAACATCAGGTATGGCGCTGCAGATCCCCATCAGCCTGCAGGCGCTCGATGACTTCCTTGACGCGCTGGGCCTGATCCTTGGGCATGATCAGCAGGGCGTCCGCTGTGTCGACGACGATGAGATCTTCCATACCCACAAGAGCCACCACCTTGCCCGGCAGACCATAGACGGTGCTGTTGCTGGAATCGATGCTGACAACACGTCCCTTGAGCAGGTTGCCGTCGGCATCGGCGGCCAGTACGTCGGTCAGGGCGGCCCAACTGCCGATGTCGCCCCAGTTCATGTCCCCCTCGAGGGTTGCCACGTGTGGTGCCACCTCGATGATGGCGTTGTCTACAGCGATTTTCGGCATGGCGGGATACTCCTGCGCCAGCGCCGCGCGCCAGTCCCCGCTTCCCGCCGCGGCACCGATCCGTGCGGCGTGCCTGTGGATCTCCGGCGAGAAACGCTCGAAGAGATCGAGAACCGTCGCCGCCTTCCACACGAACATTCGAATTCCACAGGAAACTGCCGCTGTCCAGGTACTGTTGCGCGCGTTCGGCGTCGGGTTTCTCGGTGAATTCCGTGACGTGATAGACGATGTCATCACCGATGCGGCACAGTTGCTCCCCTTTGCCGATGTAACCATAGCCGGTCTCGGCCCGCGTTGGCCTGACACCCACGGTGAACAGCGTCTCCGGATATCTGTCGGCGGCGGCGGACGCCGACGTCAGCAGACGGTTGAACTCATCGGGCCTGCCGACGTAGTGATCGGACCCGAGACTGGCAATCGTGCAGCCGGGCCAGCGCGCCTCGAGCAGGGCACATTCCAGCGCTACGGCTGGCCCCGTGTTGCGCAGGGCCGGCTCGATGATCAGGTGATCCTCTGGCAGATCGGGCAACTGTTCGCGGACAAGTCCATCCATGCCGGCACCGGTGGACACGTAGATGTCGTCGATCCCGGCGATCGGTGCGATACGCGCCACCGCCTGCTGCAGCATGGTCTGCTCGCCGGCCATGGCGTGGAACTGCTTGGGTCGGGACTGCCGGCTGTAGGGCCACAGACGTGTTCCCACGCCCCCTGCACGAATGACAAATTTCAGCATTTGCTGCCTGCCGTTCCGGGGGCTGCCACAAGGTAGCGCAGGTCGCTGGTCGTCGGCGTCACCTCAACGGTGCGCCCCGCCGGAATCAGTGCCGTCCGGGCCAGAGTCAGATCCACGTCCGCAAAGCGCCCCGCACCTGCGATGACGGTGACGGCGGCGAAGGCATCCGTCGTCGTCAGAGTGCGCGTGGCAGCGCCGTGCAGCATCAGGCTGAACTCGCCAGCATCCACGAGGATCACCCCATCCGGTCCCGGGACAGGTGCCGACAGCGGCCGCGGAACGTCGCTGGCGAAATCGGTCACCGCCAGGCCGCGGGCGATATGCAGGTCGCGCGGCTGGCCATCGAGACCGAGGCGGCCATAATCGTACAGACGGAACGTCAGGTCACTCGACTGCTGCACCTCATAGACCATGACCCCTCGGCACAGGGCGTGTACGGTACCTGCCCGGAGAAAGACGACGTCATCAACGGCGACATCCTGATACAGCACGGCGTCTTCGGCTCGTCCCTCCGTCAGGGCCTGTCGCAGAGTGGCCTCGTCGGTGCCTTCCTGCAGCCCGAGAGCCAGACGCGCACCATCGGAGTGCAGTACGTACCACGCCTCCGTCTTGCCGAACGTGCCCAACCCTTCAGCCCGCGCATAGGCGTCATCGGGATGTACCTGGATGGAGAGATCCTCCTGCGCATCGATGAGCTTGATCAGCAGCGGAAAATCATCGCCGTAACGAGCCTGCACGGCAGCACCCACAAGATCCTGTCCGTAACGGGCGATGAGATCCCGCAGGCCCAGGCCGGCCAGCGGGCCGGCGCAGACGACACATTCCTGCCCGGGCAGGGCGGAGACCTCGAAGGACTCACCGATGGGTACGCCCGGCGGCAGATCCTTGCCGAAACGTTGCAGGCGGCGCCCACCCCAGACGATTTCTCGCAGATACGGCGCGACAGGAATGATCTGGGGCAGGATCTGGGGCAACGGGTCGACTTCTGGCGGATTCATGGCCGATGAATCTACGGCCTCGTGCAGTCCGGCGTAAGAACAGTGCCGGGTTGGTGTTGAAGCTGCGCTGACTGCGCTAGACGAAGGTCTCGCTCGCATCACCGCGGGTGATGACGATCTGCCCCTGGTCCTCGAGCTGGCGACATTGCTGCACAATGCGCAGTTGCACCTCTTCGACCTCGCTCCGGCGCATGGGACCGAGAAACTCCATCTCTTCGGTGATGAACTGGCGTACGCGCTCGGACATGTTGCCCAGAACCTTGCCCTTCAGTTCGTCGTCGGCCGCCTTCAGCGCCACAACCAGGTCCTTCTGCTCGACTTCCTTGAGCAGCACCTGCAACTCGCGATCGGTGAGTTTCACCAGATCATCGAAGACGAACATCATGTTCCGCACCTGCTCGGCAATCTCCGGATCAGCCCCATCCATCCGTTCGAGAACGTTCTTTTCGACGGTGGATCCCGTGAGATTGAGCATGTCAGCGACAACCTTGGGCCCGCCCACGTCCTGATTGCCGCCAAGAATATCACGCAGGTTGGCCTCGAGGCTTTCCTCGATCTGCTTGAGCACGTTGGGCGTGATGTTCTCCATCGTCGCGATGCGGCAGGCAACCTCGGCCTGCAGTCGCTCCGGCAGTTGTGACAGAATGCCGCCGGCCTGATCGGACTCCAGTTGTGACAGGATGAGAGCGATCGTCTGCGGATGCTCATTGGAGATAAAGGGAGCGATCTGCTGCGGTGCCACGTTCTTCAGGATGTAGAACCCTGAGGTGCTGCGCGTATTGATCCGGTCGAGGATCTCCTGCGCCTTGCGCGGCCCCACAGCCCGCTCCAGGACCTCGCGGGCAAAATCGACACCACCCTGGGCCAGCCAGGTGCCCGCAAGCAGGTGCTGCTCAAACTCTTCCAGCACCTGATCCATAATGGCAGGCGTCACATTTTCAGGGCCGCAATGGCCTGAGTGATCTCTTCGATCTCGAAGTCCGTCAGGTACTTCATGACGTGCCCGGAGGACTCCTGACCCATGGCAACCATGAGGATCGCCACTTTCTGCAGAGTCGGCAGTTCGTGTTCCTCCGCCTTGTCAGCAACAGAATCCTGCGGGGTCGCATACTGCGCCATGACCGAACCTTCACCAGGGGGCAAGCGGGCTTCTCTATCTCCATCATCGGCGTCTGCCGTGGTTCCTTTGGTTTTTTGTC
>JAQCJA010000337.1 GCA_027593305.1 bacterium | reverse complement strand
CAACAGCAATGCCGGCGTCTGCAAGACTTTGCCTGATACGATGAATCTGTCCGCGGCAAAGGTGCACGGCGCACCACTGTCGGCGTCGACACACTCGACGCCGGTCACACGACCGGCGCAATGGAGCAGTTGTCTGGCAATCACGCCGGCGCGGATGGTCAGGCCCTGCGCCTGGGCCCGGCGCAGTACGGTCGCCGTCAGGTCATTCTTGGCCTCGATGCGACAGGGATACCCATCACAGGTGTTGCACAGGATGCACAGGGGCCGGGAGGTATCACGAAAATTCAGCGCCATAGGCAACGCAAAGGGTCGGTACCCCAGGCGCTGCGCCGCATCACGGAGCCGCTGCGCCGGTGGCGTGAAGTCGATGGGTTCGTGCGGATAGGGTCCCTGTCGTGGCGGTTCGAAGGGATCGGCACCGGCCCTGCCAGACACACCCAGCAGGCTCTCTGCGCGCGCGTAGTGCGGCTCGAGTTCGTCGTAGGTGCAGGGCCAGCGGCTCAGGTCCTGCGGCCGCATGCGCAGCGACGCGCCGCCATAGAACACCGAACTGCCACCAACCACCTCGTGGTGGTGCATGGCACGGTAGCTCTGCGCCCCGTACTGACGCACCTGGACGGGGGAGGCACTTCGATACCGCTCGCCGAGCAGAATCTGTCGCGGGTCCCAGTCGCCGTCATCGCGGGCGACGGGGCGACCACGTTCCAGCAACAGCACTCGCAGTCCAGCTTCGGTCAAAGCCAGAGCGGCAAGGGCGCCACCGAAGCCGGAGCCGATGATAACGGCATCGTGCGCCATCGGTGCGCCTCTTACGCGGGGGCGGCGGCGCCCAGCTCGCGCAGCTCCATGATGTAGAGCGCCAGCAGGCCCGCCATGATGGCCAGACTTGCATAGTGGTATTTCTCGCGCGTCTCCAGCTCATGCTGGTGACGGTCGATATCAGGGCGGAATTTTCCCGACATATTGCGCTGGATGTAGGTCTTGTAGTATTCGACAGCGAAGCGCTCGAGACCACCGTTCATGTAGATCAGGAAGCCGAGAGAAACCGGAGATTCCGGATCATTGAGGAAGAAGAACAGCGGGCTGAGCACTGCCAGCACGACACCGGACCGCTGAAACTTGAGCGGCTTGAATCCCTCAAAGGGCGCATCCTTGTAGGCACCGCCGAGGGACACGAGCAGGCCCGTGCCGTAAGCCGTTACGGCGAACCAGAGGAAACTCTCGACGGACACATCGATACGGACAACGGCAAAGACCGCGGCAACAATCAGGCTGCCAACCAGATAACGTGCAGCATCACTGGTCACGTGGTGGCCGAAAAAGGTGATGCGCGATGGCACGAAGTACTTTGCCTGGTCTTCGGTGCGGAAGAATCCCTTGTAGATCTCGGCAAGAAACCGTTCCAACCCCATGGTCAGGAAGAACAACTGGAACAGGCCCAGCCCCAGTACCCGCTCGTGGAACACCAACAGCAGGACGGCGAGAATGACAATGTTGAAGTAGACACTGCGCGGGAAGGTCTTCGGCTTGAAGCCCTCATAAGGTGAATCCTTGAAGGCGCCCCACAGTGAGGTGTAGAGACCGGAAACAGCGGCAATGACGAAGAGAATCGCAGTTGACATGAGGAAGGAAGATATTGGACCGCCGGAGAAGGCGCCACGCGTTTGCCGTGCACTGCCGGGGACCTACCTTTCACCCCTTCTCTCATCCTTCACCGGAGCCTTCCCATGCGACTCGGCGTTGTGGGCATGATGCCCGCCGATTTCCGTGACATCACGGCCGCTCATCTGTCGGCGATCGCCGACCTGCGACTCACCGGCGCCGCCAGCCACGCCCCCATCGCCGGCTTGACCGATGTCACTGCGGCGCAATGTGCCAGCGTGCGCGCAACCATGGAGGCGGCGGATATGGACTTTGTCCAGTTCGGTCTGGGATACGGCCAGTGTCTGTTCGATCCCGATCCCGCCGTGACGGCCCCCTTGCTCGACGGCATCGGTCGTGGCATTGAAGTCGCCGCGCAGCTGCAGGCCCACTACTGCCTGATCCGCACGGGCAGCCTCAATGACCGCGGGTCCTACAGTGCAACAGCCGCCAATCACCGTCCGGAATGCCGTGATCGTCTGACGCAGTCCCTGCGCACCATCGCCGACAAGGCCGAAGCGGCGGGGGTGACCATGGTCATCGAGACCCACCTGCTGACCATCATGGATTCACCCGAGACCAACGCCGCCGTGCTCGCCGCTGTCGGCTCGGATCACATGCGTGTCGTCATGGATTGCTGCAATCACTTCCAGGCCGTGCACCAGGTCTACGCCTCGCGCGCCCGCCTGGATCACATTTTCCAGTATATGGGACCCATCGCCGGCTGCGGCCATCTGAAGGACGCTGCCGTGCGGGATGGCTTCGTCAGCCACATCGACGAGGAAGTTCCCGGCGAAGGTGACCTCGATCTCGGCTATCTGCTGCAGTTGTGGCAGAAGCTGGATGCCGACGCCTACATGCTGCTCGAACATCTGCCCGACGAGAAGTACCCCCTGGCAGCGAAGAATGCCCACCGGATCGCCGCCGCAGCAGGTGTGGAGGTTCATTGATGCATCATGTGCAGGTTCGCCGCGCTGAGGTGGAAGTGCTGTTCACGCTGGAGAAGGTCGGCGCCAAACCCAATGGCCTGCAGTACGATGGGGCCACGGACCGCCTGCTTGTCGCCGATCAGACCGATGGCGCGCTGATCACCGTGCAGGACCCGCGGGGCGCCCGGCAGCAGAGCAGTTTTGCCGCCGGCTCCACGGGTCCCAGTGGTGTCATTGTCATGCCGTGGAATGGCGCCTTGGTGACGATCATGTCAGGCACACACGCACCGGATCTGACGGTGATCGAGGCAGACGACACGGTGTATCATATCGACCACCGCGGCGTTGGCACGGGGATCGTCGGTTTTTCCAGGGAACCCGTCACCGGGCAGCACACCGGTTTCCACGGACTGGAATGGGACGGCAAGGATCTGTGGGCCTCGTCGCCACCGGGGCGGGCAATCTTCCGCCTGCAACTGCAGCCTGACGCACAGGGTCGACCGTCGATCACCGGGTGCAGCTGGTTCCGCCTCGCCTTTGGCGACAGACCCCATGGTCTGGCCTGGGCTGATGCAGCTCGACGGACTGTCTGGTGCAACGACACGACGCTGAACACGATCTACCGCTACGACGTCGTCACCGGCGACTGCCTGGAGATCCTCGTGCTGCCGGCGGATGCCCCTTTCAGTCACGGCATGACGATGGTCGATGGCCAGCTGTGGTACTGCGAGGATACGACGGCGAAGATCTGCCGGGTCCTGCGCTAGGACGTAGCCAGCATATCTCCCCGCGAAAGTCACATGGAAGCGCCCACGGATCGTGCCAATCCGCTCGATCCGGACCGGACGCCACCCGTGCAACTGACGGCGACTGTCGATGACGTTACGGGCAGTGTTGCTCTGGCCTGGACCGCCTACGACGGTGACGCGCCCTTCGCACAGTACTGGATTCTGCGAAAGGTGGCAGGCCTGGAAGCGGTGGACACGTTGGCCGGGTCGCCGACGTCGGTGAGGTGAGTTACATCGACGCCGCGGTAGAGCAAGGCGTCAACTACAGCTACCGTGTCTCCGTCATCAGCGGCGGCGGCGAATACCAGCCGCTCTGGGGCGCCCTGGGCGTGGTTGACGGTGTCATCGCCGTCACAAGTGGCACCGAACGGCGTGCGATCACTGCGGCGGGAGGGGTACAGCTCTACCCAGGCACCGCCGTGGTCAGTGAAGTGCGGCAATGGGCGGACGGATCCCGCCTCATGGGATTGAGCCTTCCCGATGAGAACGAGGTCCTCATCGGTCGCGCCACTGTGTCCTCTTTCAGCGGACGGGCGCATCTACGTGCTCGACGCCGGCAATGCGCGCGTTCAGGTCTTCGACGGGACGGGGCAGTTCATCACCGGATGGGGCACCAAGGGAAGAGGCGCGGATCAGTTCGACTTTGGTAGTGGCGGCCGCTCCATCGACTTCGCCGGTTCCCTTGCCGTGGATGGCGAAGGCTTCATTTACGTTGCCGACGTCGGCAATCAGCGGATTCAGAAGTTTGCGCCATAGGAGGCACTCCGTCGTTGTAGCTTTCAGCCTGCCCGAACCTTCCGGAGAAGTCCCATGTTCAACGCCCGCCCCATCCTTCGCGGGCCGACGCAGGTCGGCACCGGTCGTTCCGCCTGTGGCGCTGTCGCTAAGCGTGGTCGCCCCCTCGGTGGTGGCGCCGGCTACGCCGAGACCATCCGTGCCACAGGCTCACCCGTACGGCATCTGGATGAACTGCTCGAGGCCCTCGCCGCCGCCCGCAAGGGAGACACGGTCTGCGTCGCCGGCGACGCCGTCATCGAGTGCACGGAACGCATCTACATCGACGGGATCGTGCTGGAATTGCCCGGCGGCGTGACCCTGGCAAGTGACCGTGGCATCGATGGCGCACCGGGCGGGCTCATCCGCTCGGATGCTTTCGCGACACGCCCCCTCATACGCGTGCTGGGAGCCGATGCCCGCGTCACCGGTATGCGGCTGCAGGGGCCCAATCCGCGACAGTGCCTGGAGCACCACACCCGATCCTTTTACCAGGAGCAGGGCGGCCACGAGTACTACTACAAGTTCCCCACGTCCGACGGCATTGCCACCGAGCACCCCCGTCTGCGCGTCGACAACTGCGAACTGGCCGGCTGGAGCCACGCCGCCATCCACTTGCAGCGCGGCGACGGACACCTCGTGCAGCACAACTTCATCCACCACAACCAGTATCAGGGGCTGGGCTACGGCATCTGTCACGACGTGGCCGAGTCGATCATCGAGGGCAACCTGTTCGATGCCAACCGGCACTCGATTGCAGGAACGGGGCGTGGTGGTTCCGGCTACGAGGCGCGCCATAACGTCGAGATGGGACGGACCCTCAGTCACTGTTTCGACATGCACGGTGGCCGCGATCGCAAAGACGGCACCGACGTCGCCGGTGGCTGGATGCACGTGCACCACAACACGTTCCGTGCTGCCGGGCGCCGCGCGATCGTCATCCGCGGCACACCGGAAGACGAGATCCTTATCGAGCGCAACTGGTTCCGCCACAGGACCGAGGGCGGTGCCATACGGCGCGAGGATCGGGTCGTTGTGCGGCACAATGCCTGGGGCCTGAGGGACCCGACGGTCGATTAGGGTATCGCCCGCGCAGCGCGACCGGACCTGTTTCCGATCGACGGGAGGCCTATCTTCCGTCCCTATGACCCATATACCCTTCACCGATGCACCCGCCACAGATCCGCTCGCCGCCCACAAAGCATGTGAGTTGCACGTGCACATTGGCGGCTGCTATTCCGTGCACGATCTGATCGAACTGGCGACGCCCTGGTACCGCGACATCGACTGGAGTTGCTTTGTCGACGCCTTTGCCTCCGCCTATGGCCTGCGACCGGATCCCGTCGCATGGTTTGATCGTGCCGCCGCAGGCGAACTCGATCTGGCCGAAACCATCGGCCACCATTTCCTCTTCACCGAGGCGGACGGGCCCGATTTCGC
>JAQCJA010000336.1 GCA_027593305.1 bacterium | reverse complement strand
GTATCTGCTGGAAGGTGACGGCCACACCGTCGGTGACTACGAGGGTGCCACGCCGAAGCCATACACGCATCGCAAACTGGAGGCGACGTGGCAGTCTTGAGGGAGCAGACGGATGACACGATCCAGCGGCACATCTTTCTCTGTGCGACGCCGACGAAAGCCAAGTGTCACACCGATGGCAGTGGCGCCGAGATCTGGAACTATCTGAAGAAACGGCTGCGCGAACTCGGCCATGGCGACCCGCGCACCGGTATCCATCGTACCAAGGCGGACTGCCTGCGCGTCTGCGAGCAGGGGCCCACGGCCCTGGTCTATCCCGAGCAGACCTGGTACAGCGAACTGACGGTGGAGAAGATGGAGCGCATCATCACGGAACATCTCGTGGGTGGCAGGGTCGTGCAGGAGTACGTCAATGCCACGCCCTTCCAGCAGATCGAACAGGAGGGCTAGCCGCTGTTGCCGGTGAAGTCCACCAGCAGCCGGTCCCCGTCCCAGTGAAGTGACTCACAGCGCCATGTTTCGCGCTGCTCGAGGAATGCCAACCACTGGTCGAAAGACCACACAGGCAGGGAGCGTTCGATCCCTTGCCGCACCAGCGACAGCCCCTGAAGGCGCGAAAATTTTACCCAGTTCGACGGGTGGATGCAGGTGGCGTGGGGCACATGGAAGCGCTGCACGACGTCATCCAGCACGCGCGCCAGCACCGTATCCCACAGCTCCGGCGACATCCCGTACGAGTAGGACACGCTCTGCGGGCCGAAGTAGACATCGTCCATGGTGTGGGTGTGCTGCTGGCGCACGGGCAACATTGTGCCGTCGGGATGGCAGTAGCGCAACGGCAATGCGGCACCGAAGGCGGCATAGGGGGCATAGCCTCGATCGCGCAGGAAGGTGCTGCAGAAGTAGTTGCCCTCCATGCCAATGCCGCAGGTCGCCATGGCGGCCACCGGTTCGAGGTACCCCGCCCAGGCGATGCAGTGATTGCGCAGACTGTGTGCGCGGACGCCGAACTGCTGCTGGAACTGGTGGATCTGCCGCACCATCTCCTCGACGCGGGCCGAGACGGGCGCGTTGTCGAGGGCGCGGATGTCGGGATGCGGGCCGACGTCGTGATGCTGTCGATTCCACTCGACCTGAGCCCCATCTTCGTCGCCGGAGTAGACGATGATGCCCGGGGCGCCCTGCGGCAGGTGCCAGAGATGCGGCAGGGGGCACGGAAAGGCCGAAGACACCAGTTCCGCCAACAGGCGGCCCAGCAGATCGGCGTAGGGAATCCAGTCCGGCTCCTGGGGGCCCACATCGCAGGCCAGATGGTTCGGCCGCGCCGGGCCGTCGGCGCGACCCGTGGACTCGGCGCGGGCCGGACTACCCTGGCGCAGCAGCAGCACCGCCAGGGGCAGGTCGAAGGCGAGGGCGATGATGGCGCCAGCCCGACATGCGCTGCAACAGGTGGATCCAGCCCAGAGCGCGGTGTCCGAGGCCGACGACGGCAAGACGAATTTCATCCATCAAATATGCTCCTGGCAGGGCCGGGTTCACAGGACTGCGGGCCAGAGTAGACGCGGGAGGAGTTGACCGCCAGCGGCATCCTCCTTTACCTGTTCGCAAGCAAGAACCTGGCACACCCCGCTGGAGAAACACCCATGGATTGGTTACTGCACCCCTGGCCGTGGTACGTCGCCGGGCCACTCATCGGTCTGACCGTGCCGGCCCTGCTGTTACTGTCGGGCAGGACCTTCGGCATCTCGAGCAGCTTCCGCCACATCTGCTCGATCGTCTTTCCCGGGCGGTCAAGCATCCCCTATCTGCGGGACAACGACTGGCGCAAGGAATCGTGGAACCTGCTTTTCGTTGTCGGCATCCTGATCGGTGCCTTTGTCACCGCGCGGTTCCTGTCGGCGGAAGCGATCGTACTGCTGCCTGCATCCCTGGCAACCACCACGGGCATGATCAAGTTATTCCTAGGTGGGCTGCTCGTGGGCTTCGGCACACGGTATGCCGACGGCTGCACATCGGGTCATACGATCACGGGCCTGTCCAATCTGCAGTGGCCCAGCCTCGTTGCCACCCTGAGTTTTTTCGTCGGTGGCCTGGCATCGACGGCCATCACCCACTACCAGAGCTTCTGAGAGACTACCAATGCGTATCTCATCCCTCTTCGTCGGTATTGCCTTCGGCATTCTGCTGATCAAGTCTGAAGTGGCTTCCTGGTTCCGGATCGAGCAGATGTTCCTGTTTCAGGAAGCCCACATGTACCTCATCATCGGCTCTGCCGTTGCTGTCGGGGCCGCCTCGGTGGCGCTGATCAAACGGCTCGGACTACACACGGTGGACGGCGAACAGCCGGTTCTCAAGGTCAAACCCTTTCACAAGGGCACCATCATCGGTGGTGTGCTCTTCGGTCTGGGGTGGGCCATCACCGGCGCTTGCCCGGGACCCATTTTCGCGCAGATCGGCAGCGGCCAGATGCTGGCCCTGGTGACGCTCGCCGGCGCGTTGGTTGGCGCCTACCTGTATGCCCTCCTGAAGTCACACCTGCCACACTGAAAGCTCACGCAGAGGAAGACAGATCATGAAGGTTCTTTTCATTGGTGGCACGGGCACGATCAGCACCGCCTGTACGGCGCTGGCAGCCGCACGCGGCATTGAGCTCTACCTGCTGAACCGTGGGCAACGGCAGGTCGATCTGCCGCCAGGTGTGCAGGTGTTGAAGGGGGATATCAACGAGGATCGTGCCGGCGCGGCGGCACTTCTGGCGAAACATACCTTCGACGTCGTCGTCGACTGGATCGCCTTTCGCGTCGGCCAGGTGGAACGGGATATCGAGCTGTTCGGCGGCAGGACGGGGCAGTTCATCTTCATCAGCTCCGCCTCGGCGTACCAGAAACCGATCACCCATCACCGGATCACGGAAGCGACACCCCTGGCCAACCCCTTCTGGCAGTACTCGCGTGACAAGATCGCCTGTGAAGACCGGTTGATGCAGGAGTACCGGCAGAACGGCTTCCCCATGACGGTGGTGCGCCCGTCGCACACCTACGGGCCGGCGTCGTTGCCAACGGCCGTCGGTGGCGGTGCCACGGTTGTGTCACGGATCCGGGCAGGAAAGAAGGTCATCGTCCACGGCGATGGCGAGTCCCTGTGGGTCATGACGCACAACACTGATTTTGCCAAAGCCTTCGTGGGCCTGCTTGGCCATCCCAAGTCCATCGGTCACGCATTTCAGATCACCAGCGACGAAGTGCTGACGTGGAACCAGATCTACGCCAGCATCGGGCGCGCCTGCGGCGCCGTGCCGCAGATGGTGCACGTGCCCTCAGACCTGATCCATCATTTTGATCCAGCCACCGGCGCCGGACTGCTCGGCGACAAGGCGTGCAGCGTCGTCTTCGACAACAGCAAGGTGCGCGAACTGGTGCCCGACTATGTAGCGACGGTGCCATTTGCGCGCGGCGTCGAACAGTGCATCACCTGGCTGGATGCGGAGCCGGCGCGGTTGCAGGTCGACGCACAAAAAGACGCGATGCTGGAGCGGATCATCGCTGCTTATGAGAGGGCCTGGGGGTAGGTCGCCAGGAACTGCAGGACATCTAGGAACTGCAGGACAGCATCGAGCAGCCTGCCCGGTGCCGGGCCCATTCGGGCCTCTTCTGCGCAAACTCTTCTTTTCCGGGGTGCTCGTCGTACGGCCGACGCAGCACCTCGAGCAGTTCCTGCACCATGGTGTGGTCACCCTCTGCCGACTTGTCGATGGCCAGCTGCGCCAGGTAGTTGCGCAGCACATACTTCGGATTGACGGCGTTCATCGCCTGGCGACGCGTGTCGTGAGGTGCGCCGTCACGACGCACGCGATCAGCGTAGCGGCGCATCCAGTTCAAGGTGTCATGGTGCTGCGCTTCGGTGAGAGGATCGGTCTGGTAGTAGGCCGCCTCGAAGGGGGCCTGTGCGTCGGCCTCATCGGCGACTGGCGCGACCTCTGCGAGGGAGCGGAAGAAGATCGTCATGTCCGTCTCGCGCAGTTGCAGCACCGACTGCAGATCGTTGATCAGATCCACATCTGTCGCCGGATCGAAGGTCGACAGACCCAGCTTCTGTGCCATCATGGCGTTATAGCCGTCGTTGTACAGGCTGGAGTAACGCATGAGGGATTCCTGCAGGGGCTCGACCTGCCCGACGATGGGCGCCAGAGCGCGGGCCAGCTGTCCCAGATTCCACTGACCGATCTGTGGCTGCTGCCCGAAACGGTAGCGGCGGCCCTCGGCGTCGGTCGTGTTCGGCGTCCAGTCCGGGTCATAATCCTCCAGCCAGCCATACGGACCGTAATCGATGGTGAGGCCGAGGACGGACAGGTTGTCGGTGTTCATGACGCCGTGTACGAAGCCGACACGCATCCAGTGCACGATCATCGCCGCCGTCCGGCGGCAGACCTCGTCGAACCACATCAGGTAGGTATCGATGTCGGGTTCCGGCAGGTGCGGGAAATCGGTGCGGATCGTGTAGTCCAGCAACTGCTGCAACACATCCCATTGCTGCCGCGCAGCAAAGATCTCGAAATTGCCGAAACGCGTGAAGGACGGCGCGACGCGGCAGACGATGGCACCTGGTTCCGCCTGCGGGTTGCCGTCGTAGAACATGTCGCGCACAACCGGATCGCCGGTCAGGACAAGGGACAGGGCGCGGGTCGTCGGCACGCCGAGGTGGTGCATGGCTTCACTGCAGAGGAACTCCCGCACCGAGGAGCGCAGCACCGCCAGGCCATCGGCCGTGCGCGAATACGGTGTGGGCCCGGCCCCCTTGAGCTGCAGGGCCCAGCGTTCACCGCGGCCGTTGAGGGTCTCGCCGAGATTGATGGCACGGCCATCACCGAGTTGTCCCGCCCAGTGGCCGAACTGGTGGCCGCCGTAACACATGGCGTACGGATCCATGGCGGTCAGCACCTCATTGCCGGAGAACACCCGGAGGAACTGCTCGGAGGCGCACGTCTCCAGTGTCAGATCCAGCAACTCAGCCACCTCGCGGGCGCAGGCGACAAGCACCGGTTGCCGTGTCTGTTGCGGCAGCACGCGCGAGTAACAGGCACCCATGACCTGCCGCCGCTGGTTGGTCGACTCCGGATCCGCTGGCAACTGACGGGTGAAGCGATTGTCGAAACGCAGCGTATCCAGAGATCTGCTCAACGGTGGCTCCTGCACGGGTCCGGGTGTGTCGCGACAAAATCCTTGTGAGAAGGTAGCAAGCGCGGCAATCCGCGCACGTGAAGGGCATCATTTGCGGGCGCCGAGGGCGGAACCCGGCAGTCGCTGCGGATTGCGACATCTTCCGCCGCGGTGCATGATGTGGTCGTGGGCGATCCCATAGGTTACCGGCCTGGCAGGATGCGTTTTCTTTCACATACAGGTGGACGGATCCAACAGACGAGCGCCTTCACTTCGTCGGGGCCGAAGGTGCAGATTCCAGCCGGCGGCGGCGCTCTGCCCCCCACCATCCATCTGTTGATCAACTGCCTGTTGGTCGTGGTCTGTCCCCATCGGGCGCCGGCGACTGGCGGCGCTGGCAGTATCCCCGAGGCGCGGCGGAGGTTTCGGCGG
>JAQCJA010000335.1 GCA_027593305.1 bacterium | reverse complement strand
ATGTGGCGTACGGCGTGAGGCCGAGACAGCGGACACCGAATACGTCAGCCAGGGCAAAATCATCCAGGGGCTTGTCGTCCATATCGCGGATGCCGGTGCCGGCGAAAGCGAGCAGGCCGCCACCAGCTTCGACGAAACGTCGGATGGCGTCGGCCTCGACCTCGGAGAGAATGCGCTGATCGGGCAACACCAGGGCCCGCGCCTGACGCAGCAGGTCGGGCAGTCGATCACTGTTGCAGATCACGGTCTGCACGTGGGCTTCCGTCAGTCCCTTGTGGGCGCCACACACGGAATAGTAGCCCGGCGCCGGGTTCCACCCGGGGCATGGCTGGCACGGCGTCTTCGACCACACCGAGTCAGCCGAATGCAGCACGAGCACATCCGGCACGGGCTCAACGTTGCGGGTCCACGGCTCCAGCTCGACGCTGCGGCGATTCACCCGCGCAAACAGATCATAGACGGCCGCATCCAGTTGCCCAGAGGGATGGCCCACATCGGCCAGATAGGTGCCCCCGCCGGCAGCGATCGTTGTGGCACACTCCTGCAGCAGCGCCTCGGGCTCGCGCAGCGAATACTCCATCCAGGTGTTGCCGCGCGTGTTCATCACGCTCCATGTCACATTCTGCAGCGACGCCAGGTAGCGGGACTCGAAGGAGAAGTTCCAGGCGAAGTTCCCCACCTTCGGCACGGGTGTATCCCAGGTGAGTTGGCGGATGAATGGCGGCGGTGTCACCGGGAAGCGTGCCATGTAGCCCCAGTTGATCAGCAACAGCACACCTGGTTTGTGTGCTGTCAGGGCCCGATGGGTGCGTTCGACGATCGCCGCGAGCGTGGCATTGGCCCAGCGGCGATAGGCGAAGGCGGAAGCATCACTGTCCTGCCGTGGCAACTCCAGTCCGGTGTCCTGGCGAAAGCCGGCGGCGCAGCAGGGACAGTAGCAGATCCCCGCAAGCGTCTGATGCATGAAGATATCGATGAAGAATCCATCCACGTCATACCGCTCGATGATCTCCAGCATCTGCGGAATGCCGGATTCATCCAGGTAGGGCGAGCGCTGGCACATGGAAGCCACGTCCAGTGCCTCGGCGTCGGGCACCGCATCGGACGGATCGCGGTTGACGATCCACTGCGGATGCTGGCGGTGCAGGCGGCGTTCCTGGCCGAGATTGAAATAGACCAGCCGGCGCAGCCCCCGTTCCTGCAGCGCCCCGGCCAGCCCGCCGGTGAAGTCACAAGTCAGGCCTGGATGTGGAGTGCCGATCTCCGTCGGGTAGTAGGAGTATCCCGCCCAGCACTTGGCGAAGAACGTCGCCGTCTGAAAGCCGGCAGCAGCGATCCTGTCGGCAACGGCAACGGCGTCGAATTGACGGTACACAAGTGACGGTAGACTGCATCGACGGGTCGAAGCGAGCTCTCGGCCCGAGCCTTGCGGTCGAAAGTGGGACGGCACTCATGGTCACCTCCAGGTCGCGTACCAGCGCAGATTACGCGGATCGGACCGAGTGTCGGACAGATAAGGGGTTCGTCTGCAGCCGGTCAAGAGCGGCGATCCGGCGCCCCGGACTACTCGTGGTAACCGGACACGACCAGGAAGCAGCTGCCGTCGGCGATGACCTCCATGCCAGCCGCTGCAGCCCGCTCGATGGCGACGGGGCTCTCGGCGCCCGGCTGCATCCAGGCGAAGGCCACACCCAGTTCGATCGCCTCGGCGATGACGATCTCCGTCACACGGGGCGGAGTGATGAGCGAGATGCCCCGCGGCGTCTCAGGAAGTGAGCGCAGGTCGGGATACGCTGCCTGCCCTTCGATCTCGGTGGCGGCGGGATTGACGGCGTAGACCTTCACCTGTCGCTGTTGATAGGCCCGCAGAACTTTGTTGCCGTATTTGGCGCGGTCCCTGGAGGCACCCACGACGGCGTAGGGCCCACACGTGAGAAAGTCATCGATGATCGACTCAATGGATCGGGACATGAGAAGTTCCTTGGTGAAGTCCGAGGATGGGATCAGGAATGCCACTACTGCTGGATGGCGTAGATCGTACCGTCGATGGCTGCAGCGTAGACGACACCATCCGCCACCTGCACACGGGAGAAAAAACCCCCGGTTATGTAGCCGTCCACAGCTTCCGGAATCAGGCGCCATATCTCCGCACCCGAATCTGCGGCAACGGCATGGAGCCCCCGCATCAGCTCGATGTCGTCGAAGTAGTACGGGTAGGCGCTGATGCTGCCGATGTAAATGGTGCCCTTCGTGAGCCGGGGGGTCGACCAGGACCAGCCGCCCGTGTCAAATTGCCACTTCACCTTGCCGATGTCGGCTGCCAGTGCCAGTAGCTTTCGCGCATCGGACGTGCCGACGTAGAGCACGCCTGCTTCAACCACTGGCGACGATTCCACCCACGAACCGTCCGCCAGGGAATGCTGCCACACGAGCCTTCCCGTGTGGATGTCGAGAGCAAACAGGCTCGCCGCGCGGCTGCCAACGTAGAGCAGGCCGTCAGAGATCGTCGGCGAGCCTTGCACGATGCCGCCCGTATCGTAACTCCACCGTTTTGTCCCGCTGGTCGCGTCTACGGCATATACGTGACCATCCCAGCTGCCGAAGTAGACCGTGCCGTCCCGCACAACCGGGGTGGAACGCACCTTTCCTGCCGTGCGGAAGCGCCAGCGTACCGCGCCTGCCTCTGCATCGATGGCGTAGAGCTGCCCGTCGGGGCTGCCGACGAATACTGTGCCATCTGCATACACGGGTGCTGATTGCAGATAGTCGTATTCATACGTTGGGCTTGGGGCAGGCAGGATTCTCGGGGGCGCCGTGCGGCCCACATCGACACCCCAACGCAGGACACCCGATGATCGTTCGAGTGCATAGGCAAAGCCATCGTCACTGGCGGCGAACACTGCATCTTGAGCGACGGTGACGGCTGACCTGACACGACCGTCCGTCCGATACTGCCAGCGCACCTTTTGCGAACGCACATCCAACGCGGTAATCGAGCCATCGTCGCAGCCGAAGTAGAGCACCTTGTTGACCAGGGTCAGATCTGACCATACCTGGCCACCGGCCCGATGGCTCCAGCGTGGCGTTCCCGACGGTATCGCCGGATTGGATTGCCCTGGGTAGGAACAAGCCTGGGTCAGGGCGATTGCGGCAAGCAGAAAGACTCTTCCCCTCATGCTGCCTTTTTCGCCGCCTCAGCCAGACACCGCTGCAGCCGCGCAACATTTTCGCGCACCATGTCGGGATTGTCTTTGGTGTGCACCCCGACGCAGACGGCATCGTTGGCGCGCAGGTGTGCGGCGGCAAAGGCAAAGGCTTCTTCCGGGTCGTTGCGGCCTGCCGCCATGATCTTGTAGTGAATCGCCGGACGCTGCAGGCGCTGAATCAGTTGCGCCATGATCTGCCGATCCTCGTCGCGATAGGTCTCCTGATCGGCGGCATCCCGCTCTGCTTTTTCGTCCCGCCGCGACGGGTTGTAGTAGCAGCACATGTAGAAATCCAGATCCAGATGGTCTTCCGCCCAGCGGTGCACGTCCGGGTTGTGTCCGGCAATGCCCGCCGGCAGGCCCGCATCACGAATCCGCTGCATGATATCCGGCAGCTTGCCGAGGTCCCCCTGGGCGAGCATCTGGTCCGTCTGACCGCCGTGTACGAAGATCGCATTGGCGCCGCCGCCCAGAGCGCGACTCACGGAGCGCTCGATGCTGGCCAGTTCCGGTGTGGTCTGCGCGATCCACTGGATGCCACCGCCTTCATCGCGGTACTCGCACAACATGCGGATGACATGGTTGTCGGCGCGCCCGAGAAAGGTCGTCACGCCATGGGCCTCGGCATCGCCCAGGGTCGCCTTGATGCGCGCCGTTGTATACCACGAGCGCATCTCCAGATCGCGCGCCTGGCCCTGATGTGACACGGTGCTGAAAGGATTGCCGCCAATGATGAAACGGCTCACTGTCAGTCCTGCGAACTGCGCCTGATCCATGCTCATGACCGAAGCTCCTTTTGTCTTTGCCGGCCATGGTAGCACCGGAGTCGCCTGCCGGCAACCACACGGGGCCCGCCCTGTTGGCGATCCGGGGTCAGGGGCTACATTCTCGTGCATGTCTGATAGTCCGATCCTTTCCCTGGGCGAGGCCCTCGTGGAGTTCCTTGCCGCTCCTGATGCGGCTACCACCGATGGTGCCCGGCGCTGGCGCCAGTATGCCGGCGGCGGTCCCGCTACCTATGCCGCCGCTGCCGTGCGCTGTGGCCGGCAGGCGGCACTCATCACGCGTGTCGGGGATGACTGCTTCAGTGAGTTCATGGTCGACGCCCTGACGCACGAAGGGGTGGATGTATCCGGGGTGCGTCGCGTAGCGGGCCGACAGATCGGCCTCTGTTTTCACGCCGTCACCGATGGGCGCACAAAGCTGTTGTTCCACCGTCGTGATTCTGCCGCCACCACCCTCGAACCAGGGGACATCGATGCCGGCCGTCTGGCCACCGCTGCCGCCCTGCACGTTCCCGGCACGGTCATGCAGATCAGCCCCTCCGCCCGGGAGACGGCGCGGCATGCCATCACCACCGCCCGCGATCTCGGCGTTGTTGTCTCCTTCGACCCCAACATCCGCACCATTCCGGGTGGCACGGAGGCGGCTGCCGCCTTCGAAGAAGCCGTCGCCTGCGCCGATCTCGTGATGCCAACCCTGGCGGAGGCTACGGTCATCACGGGCAAACAGAATCCGGAGGATGCGGCCCGTGAATTGCGCGCCCGGGGGCCGAAACTGGTGGCCGTCACCCTGGCGGCGCAGGGCTGTGTCATGCTCGCCGAGGGGGATGCTCATCCCGTTCACTGCCCCGGGTACGAGGTCGACGTCGTCGAAGTCACCGGCGCCGGCGACTGCCATGCCGCGGCGATGACCGTCGGTTATCTGGCAGGATGGGATCCGCCCCGCATCGGTGCCTTCGCCAACGCCGCCGGGGCCCTCGCTGTGACCGCCGTCGGCCACTTCGGCGACGCCCTGCCGACGCTGGCGCGCATCCAGGCGTTGCTCGACCACGGTCGCAGGAGGTCGCCGTGACTACCACGCAGCCGAATATCCTGTTCATCCTGATCGATGATATGGGATGGACGGATCTATCCTGTTGTGGCTCGGAGTATTACGAAACGCCCCGTATCGACAGCCTCTGCGCCGACGGCATGCGTTTCACCGATGCCTACGCCGCTTGCCCCGTCTGTTCCCCGACACGGGCAAGCCTGCTCACCGGCAAGTATCCGGCGACGGTGGGCATCACGGACTGGATCCACTGGGGTGATGCCCGCCCCGCCCCGCGGGGGCGCGTCATTGACGTGCCCTACCGGCGCGAACTGCCGGGCACGGAGACGTCCCTGGCATCCGCCCTGCGTGACGGTGGTTACGCCACGTGGCACATCGGCAAGTGGCATCTCGGCGGCGAGGGGCATCTGCCCCAGGATCATGGCTTCGACGTCAACGTCGGCGGTTGCCACATGGGCTCTCCCGGACAGGGCGGCTACTTCAGCCCCTGGTCGATCGAACCCCTGATCGATGCCGACGTGGCGCAGGACACGTATCTCACCGACTACCTGACG
>JAQCJA010000334.1 GCA_027593305.1 bacterium | reverse complement strand
AGGACGCACGGCAGACGAACGAGCGGAGCGTCACGGCCCATTATCTGGGCGGCTATCTGCACTGGCGGGCGGGGCGCACCGAGGCGGCCCGTGAGGCCTTGTACCAGGCGACTGTCGCCGCCGGAGGCGGTCGGACCGAGGCCAGTGCCTCCGCGGAGGGGCAGACCCGCCGCGGTTTCCGCCCTCTGCTCGAGGCCGGCAGTGACGGTCCACTGGCGACATACTGGCAGGGACGACTGGTCGACTTTGGGCCGGTGACGGATGTCACCATGCAGGATGAATACGAAAGCTTCCACCGAGTTGCCAAGACACTGCAACAAAAGTTCGCGCCGAACGAACTCACAGAGGACGAGATTCAATGAGCCCAAATGATATCCCAGATGATATTCAGGACGCTACCCGTTCGCAGGCACCAAAGGCGTTTCGCCAGTTCGTCAGACGCCATCCGAAACTGGGCGACGCCTGGGATCTGATCGCACAGGCCGGCGCCGAAGGTCCACTCGATGAGCGCACCCAACGTCTGGTCAAGCTCGGCATCGCCATGGGTGCCATGCGCTCCGGGTCTGTGCATTCGGGGGTGCGCAAGGCGTTGGCTCTCGGGATCACCGCCGACGAGATCCAACAGGTCGTGGCGTTGGCATCCGGCACGATTGGCATGCCGGGCGCCGTCGCCTGTTTCGATTGGGTGCAGGATGTTACCGAGTCAGCGGAGTAGGCTGTCATGTTTCTGTCACAGTCTGCCAAGTACGCTCTGCGCGCCACGATCTATCTGGCGGAAAATGGCGTGGGCCCGCATCTGAGTCGTGACATTGCCGAAGCTCTCAATGTGCCGGCGCAGTACCTGGCCAAAATCCTGCAGGATCTGGCGCGCAACGGCCTGCTGATCTCGGCCAAGGGGCGTGGTGGCGGCTTTCGTCTGGCCCTGCCGCCAGCACAGATCGAGCTGTTGAGTGTCGTGCGGGCCATCGAAGGGGAGCGTTTCGGCGAGGGCTGTGCTCTGGGGCTGCCCGATTGCTCCGAGGAGGCACCATGTGCCCTGCACAACGCCTGGAAAGCCCTGCGCGGCGACCTGCTCGGCATGCTGCAGGGCACACATCTGTCGGAGTTGCCCAAGGGCAGTTCGCTGATTCGCTAGTCGCGTGGACCATTCTCGCACGCGTCGCAAGGGCCCGCCGCTGCCGCGTGAACATGGCGCCTGGATGATGCTCTACGCGCCGCTTGTTACCGGGCTGCTCGCCTTCCGCGTCGAGCCATTCGTCGCGGCGTTGCTCTTCTGTGTGGTCACGGCCGTGTTCTTTGGGCAGAACGCGTTGGGTCTGTGGTTGCGCGGACGCGGGGCAGCGGGCAACCTGGCGTGGCTGGTTGGCTTCGCCCTGGTGGGCACCGCCGCCGGTGTAACGCTGCTGTTCCATCCGGGTCTCTGGCGCCTGCTGCCACTGGCGCTGCCGGCGCTGCTGCTGTTCATCTGGCAGGCGTGGCAGCGCAGAGCGACCCGCCGGCAGATCGATCACTCCACGACCAACGAAACTGCCACCGCGTCGGTCATGGCTCTCGGCGCTGCTGCAGCGGCGCTGGCCGCCGGCAGGCCCCTCGAGACCGCCGCTCTGGCGGCAGCTGCTTTCGCGTGCTACTTCGTCGGTAGTGTGTTCTACGTGAAGATGCGGGTTGCGGACGCACGTTCAGGCGGCGCCAGCCGCGGCAGCGCCCTGGTATGTGGCCTGTTCCATGCAGCGGTCGGTGTGGTCTGCCTGCTGTGGGCCCTTGTTGCCAGCCCCGGCGGGTTGGCCTGCGTCGCCGCGGCGCCCGCCATCGGCCGCGCCTGGATCGGCTGGTTCCGGCTTGATGGTTCCATGCCGTCGCTGCGCCGCCTTGGTGTGGCCGAACTCGTGTATGCCACGTGGTTCAGTCTGTGGATGGGCGTCGCACTGTATCAACTGTGACGCCGCAGTGACTGTCAGGCACGATACGTGAGGCGATGCGGTCTCCGGACCTCAGAAGGCGACAGCCAGGCTGACGTGCAGATTGCGCCCCTGTCCGGGGAAGTTGCCCACGCTCAGGTGTTCGTAGTAGTACCGATCGAGCAGGTTGTCGACGGCGATGCGGAGGCGCCGTTGCCCCGTCAGATCGATGCCGGCGCGGGCGCCGAGCAGGGCAAACCCCGGTGTCGGATCCTCCAGGCTCGAAGTCCGGGCAACACGGGTCTGCCTGGTGACCAGGCGCGTATGCAGGCCCACCCAGGAGCGGGTGAAGGGGCGCAGCAGCTCGACACGGGCTTCCAGGGGTGGCATGAGGTCGCCATCTGGCTGCACGGCCGGGGCAGCATACACTAAGGCAAGACACGCCCGGATCCCGGGACCATCAGGTTGCCGGGCGACGATGAAGGTGGGTTGGGTGCGTCCGGTCAGTTGACAGCGACCAAGGTCAGGCCCAGGTCCTTCTCCAACGCCTGAATCTGCGCCACTTCTGCCTCACTCAATGCCGCCGGTTCCGCTTCGATGCCACTGAGGGCGATGACGGTTCGCCCTGTGCTGGACTCGAAGGACTGCAGAGCGCGGAGCTGATCAGCGGACAACATGGCAATATTGTAGACCACGGGGAGCCTCCTGTGTGGGGTCGATGGGCCTCAAATTATGCCGGCATGGCAATCGGTCAACCGGTCCGGCCGTAGCCAGCGTCAGCCACGGGGCTCGCGTTGAGAGGGTGTGGCGGCTATCGTTGGCCCAATGTCCAGCACTTACCATCTCGCAGCGCTGCTGCTCATGATCACTTCTCTGGGGGCGACCTCTATAGGGGCCGCTGCGCCAAGCGTCACTTCGCCGGGCGCCTCTCCGGGGGCGACATCGGCGGATCTCTATTCGACGTGGCGCTGGAGCAAAAGTGGTGAGGCTGAGGGTGTGATCTCCGGAGCGTCCTTTGTACGCGAAGGTGCCGATGGCACGATCTGGGCGGGGACGCGGGAGGGTGCTCTCTGGTTCGATGGGTACCGGTTCATCCGTCCCCCGGGTCCGCACTACACAGTCAAATGGCTGCTGGCTCTGGGCAACGGTGACGTGGCTTTTATCGTCGATGGCGTGCTCCACATCGGTGGTCGTGATGGTTTCACCGCCGTTGACCTGCCCTTTCG
Organism: bacterium; assembly: GCA_027593305.1. Taxonomy (GTDB): domain Bacteria; phylum Latescibacterota; class UBA2968; order UBA8231; family UBA8231; genus UBA8231. The sequence goes on along the minus strand of JAQCJA010000334.1, from coordinate 2,470 downwards.
CGTGTTCAATCTGGTGACGGATGAGTTAGGCGAACTCATGCTTCTGTCGCGGACCTCGGACCTGTACCAACTGCAGGATGGTGACGTGCAGCCGCTGGCCCCACCAGCAGGCGTGCGGCGCGAGGACGTCCTTAATCTGCAGAGCGACGGCCAAACGGTCTGGCTGCGGGTTACCGATGGCGCCTTCCGCCGCCAGGGCAATGAATGGGTTCGTGAACTGCAGGCCCGCGAGTTGCGTTATCTGACGGCAGGGCCCGCTGGCCGCCGCTATGGGGCGGTGGAGCTCCCTATCGAAGACCGTGGCCTGTGGTCGTGGGAGCCAGGCGGGGAGTTGAGCCGGGTAACGGGAAGTGTCTCGGATCTGATTCGTGTCATCGCCGGTGCCGCAGATGGTCGTCTGCTGGTCGTACAGGAGTCGGGCGCCATCCTCTGGAAAGACAATACCCAGGACGGTATCAAGCAGCTTGACCTGTTGCCGGCGGCCCTGCGCGATGTCCACGATGCCGTATTCCGCCGCAACGGTGATCTGCTGCTGGCGACAGCAGAGGGGGTATGGCTGCATCACATGGCCAACACCCCCTGGGAACGCTGGTACACGCCCGATGGTGGCGCGCGCAACCGCATTGTCGAGATCCTGCCCGCAAGCAATGGCGACACCTGGCTGGGGACGGACGGCGGCGTGGAAGTACGACACGCAGATGGCTCCGTCAGTTGGCTCGAAGAGGCCCTTGGTCGCGACCTGCGCATCGTCACGGGTCTTGCCGAAGATCCGGAAGGTGGCATCTGGATCTCCAGCGGCGCCTACTGGGACGGTGCGCTGCGGTTCGTCCAGGGTCAGTGGCAGTTCTATGGCGCCGAAGAAGGCCTGGACTCCCACCGTATCCACCGGATCCACCGCGATCCGGAGGGGCGGCTCTGGTTTCTGGGGCTGAGCACGGCCACCGGTGCCTCGCGGAATTCTCCTGCCGCCATCGTCACCTATCACGAGGGGCGCTTTGCGCCCTTCCCTCTCGAGGGGCCCCTGGCAACAGGTCGGGTCCACAGCTTCGCGCAGGGCACGGATGGCAGCTTGTGGTTTTCCGGCGTTGGTGGCATCGGTCGCTACACCAACGGAGGGTGGATGTTCTGGACTACCGACTCCGGACTGCGTTACGGGGCGGTGTTCGTTCTTGCAGCCGATCCCCAAGGCGATACCCAGGGGGGGTGTTCTTCGCTGACCAGAACAACGGACTCGGCCACGTAAACCCGGATGGGGTGATCTCCTACACGGAGGATCGCGACGGTCTGATCCACAACAACGTCTGGGATCTCGATGTCGATGCCCGCGGGGCGTTGTGGGTGGCTACCCGGGGTGGTCTTGGCTCGTACTGGCAGGGGATGTGGTTGAGCTTTGGTCCGGACAGCGGCCTGGAGGCGCTGGAACTCTGGCCCGTGGCCATCCGGGGAGATCACGTCCTGGTCGGTTCCGCGGGCCAGGGAACCTTCGATTTCGATCTGAACATGGCCAGCGGCCCGCCGCCGCGCGTGTCATTTCTGCCGACTTTCGTCGGCGAGGATCGGGTCATTGTTCGCTGGCAGACTCTGTCCTTCGAGGGGGTTGTTCCACGGGAACGCATCCAGACACGGATCCGTGTCGACGGGCAGGCGTGGTCGCCCTGGTCCTTAACCCGCGAGATGACGCTGGCCGGGGTGTATGCCGGTGAACACACCGTTACGGTCCAGGCAGCGGACCCCGTGGGGCGGTACTACGAGGCCGGATTCGTCGACGCTTTCTCCGTCCTGCCGTCGCTGCACCAGCGCCCGGTATTCTATCTGCCCGTAGGGATCTCCGGCCTCGTCGCGCTGCTGCTGACCATCGCCTTCATGCCCCGCCGCCAACGGGACGCCGCCGTGCTGGCCGAAAGTGAGGTGCGCTACCGCAGCTTTTTCCAGCAGGCGCCGATCTCGCTCTGGGAACAGGACTACTCCGCCGTGACAAGTTATCTCAACGGCCTGGCACTGGCGGACGAAACAGCTCTGCTGGCACATCTGACCCCTCGGGTCGTATTCGAGTGCACCGCGAAGATCCGCATTCTCGATGTCAACGAGGCGACACTCGAGCTTTTCGAGTGTCAGGATCCACAACTGCTTGTGGCACAGATACACAAGGTGTTTCGTCGTGAGGCATACCCGGCCCTGCGCGGGGGCATCATCGCCCTGCACAGGGGCGATATGCGGTATTCCCATGAGACTGTGGCGTACTCGTTACAGGGAACGCGGCGCAATGTAATCCTCAATTTCGCCGTGGTTCCAGGTGGGAAGGAAGACTACTCCCGGGTGCTGGTGTCGGTCCTCGATGTCACGGCACAACGGCGAGCGGCAGAAGAAATGCAGGCGGCGGCGCGCGCCGCCGAAGAGGCGAATGTGGCCAAGAGCGCCTTCCTTGCCAACACCAGCCACGAGATCCGCACGCCGATGAACGCCGTCATGG
>JAQCJA010000333.1 GCA_027593305.1 bacterium | reverse complement strand
CCCGCCACAAAGCGGGGCCGTGGTTGTGTATGACAACCTCGGTGATCCCGACCCACTCGGCGCCGTATGCCTGCGATCTGGTCACCGACCTGCCAATAGCCCGGCACGACGGCGAATCCGCTACTCGGCCAATGGTTCGTCATCGTCCGAGCTTCTTGGCTCTGACGTTTCGAGTTCGGCGACAAGGATGCCGATGCGCGATATGCAAACGGTGACGAAAATCTCGCGTGCCTCTGGTAGATCCATTCGGGCCTGACATTGCAGGAAGCTTTCCAGGGCCAGGATCACCAGATAGATCGACAGGACCTCAAAGGGTGGCCGCCCTGTCGCCGACAAGCCATCACGTATTGCGCCAGCCACCTGCAATGCCGCTTCTTCCATCCAATCCAGGTTTTCTCCGTCATGGGCCCGGCGCATACGTTCGAGGCCATCTCGCGTCTGTTCACGGACTTCCACATCCAGGGCAGCGCTGCGGGACAGGGAATTCGAGGCCCGGCGCAGGAGTCTTGTCAGCGTCGTCGCCCGCCGTGATTCGTCATACGACAACAGTCGGTAGAATTCGCCATCGGCTCCAAGGGCATGACAGGTACCGTTGAGCAACTGCAGGCGAACCGCCGCGGAGCGGAAGCGATCGATTCGGTGCAGGGTTGGTTTCACGACCCGGTGATCACCCATGTGGCTGAGCACATCCACCAGCGTCGGGAACGTGACCGTATCGTCCAGGTGTTCACCGAAATACCAGAACAACAACTCACGGACCTCGGGACCACCGATTTCACTGAGTCCGCGGATGGCGCTGATTCGCACCCTGGGATCCACATCATCCAGTGAATTGATCAATGGATCGATGCCACCTTGATGGCCCAGGCGCCCCAGAGCCTCCGCGGCCTCGGAGCGAATATCCGATTCACCGTCGAGGAGTTCGCGTATGAGGGATTCTGAGGCCTCAGGTGATCCGGTCTCGCCAAGAGCCCGCGCGGCGCTGCGACGCACGACGGGACTGGCGTCGGCAAGCGCCTGAATCAGTTGCTCAATTGCCAGAGGACTGCCCGACCGCCCCAGGGCAAGGGCGGCGCGGGCGCGACGCTCCTCCTGGCTGGCGATGTTGTAGACGGCGGTGTTGAAGGTGTAGCTCAGAAGGTTGCCGCGGAACAGGTGTGAGAGCAGATGTCTCGACGAAATCGAACCGCGGTCCGATACAAGTTTGAGAAGCAGAATCGCCGGGACTCGCGCCACAACGCTGAGCATGAAGATGATCTGCAGATGGCCCACGTTGAAGCCATTGAAGTCATACGAGATGTCGCGCAGCAGTCGCACCAGCAAGCTACCGACAAAGGGACCCACGGCACCCATAAGGTTCACCGTCGCCGACCAGGAGGCCATGTAATAGGGTCGCTGCTCGCCGGCCGGGACCAGGCCGTAGAGCAGAGGAGTGGCGGCAACAATGATGCCGGAGAACAGAATGCCACTGAGGGCAAGGGCGACAGGGACCAGGTAGTAGGCTCCGGGCGCGTTCCACGCCCAGATGAGGGGCAGGAAGGCCGTGGGTACCATCAGAATCTGCAGCACCGGCTTGCTGCCAAAGCGATCGACGAGACTGGCCCAGAGCCGGTAGCCGGCGATGCTGGTGACCATGAACACTGCATTGAACAGCGAGATCTCCGTGTAGGATATCTCCAGGTGTTCGATCATGAATACACCGTAGAGCGATCCGTCGATCCCGACGGCTAAGGTCCACGCGCCGAAGCACAGGACGGCACGGGTAAAGTTGCGATCGCGGAAGGGCTCCATCAGGCGCGTGAAGCCACCAACGGTGTCCCCGCCCTCTCGCATATCGGCTCCCGAAGCAAAGGGAGTGCGGCTCAGAGCAGTGTAACCGAGCCAGCCGAACAGCGCGCCAACACCGAAGACGACGTTGAACCCCACCTGCTTCTCATCCGGCGCGAAACTGTCGATGTAGCGACCTACGGCAAAGCCGGAGAACATGGCCACCAAGGTGGAAATGATCGTCTGTCGGCTGGTGAACCGCGCACGGATGTTCTCCGGTACCGCGTTGATGACCCAGGTATTGTAGAAGGGCGACAGAGAGTAACCGCACAGCAGGCCTATACCGACGAAGACCATCATGGCTTCGAGGCGCAGATGCTCGACGAACAGGAACGGAATCAGCGCGGGGGAACTGCGGAACAGGATTTCAGCGAAACCGACGCTGACGATATACCTCTTGCGACGTCGGAGCTTCCTGCCAAGGACCGGCACGATGAGTTGGCCCACTGCCAGCAAGTATGCCACGGACGTGAACAATGCCACGTAGGCGGCATCTGCTCCCAGATGCAGGGCGTAGCCTGTGAACACCGCAGTGCCGATCCCTACGGTCTGCCCCCACATGCCCCAGAAGCCACTGGCGGCTATGAAACCCCGCATGGCGCGCCTCGCCTCGCCGCGGGTCAGGCTACCCCGGCCGCCAGACGTGGCGGCAACATCTGTCATGTTCTCGTCGTTCCTTTCACTGAACCGAAAGAGCAAAGATACGGCAGGAGAATGGAAATGGGAGATGTGTTATACGGTCTGCGCTGGCGCACTACGGATCTACCTGCGGCGTTAGGCCGCCCTTGGGGATGCCGGATGGGATGCTTGGGAGGGGCGTCTGTCGCAGGACGGGATGGGAATCCCTCAACCACGGGAGCAGGATCCGTGGGGATACCGGATTGCCGCTGCCCGTCTACATGGCAGCGGGGTCGCCGGAGTCGCGATGGATCGGAAGGGCAATCCGTGCGTCAGAAGCCGCGACGTTTGTCGACGACGTTGACGAGTGGCTCATCCCGCAGGTAGCGTGCAAGGTTGTCACGGAAGAACTCAAAAGTCTTGCGCGGACGATGCTGGGAGGCACCCGCGCGGTGGGGGGTCAGGATCAGGTTGGGCGCATCCCACAGGGGACTGTCGGTGCCCAGAGGCTCCGCCTCAACAACATCGAGACCGGCAATATCCCCGTTGTGCAGCGCCTGCGCCAGGGCCTCTTCATCGATGATGCCGCCCCGGCTGACACACACCAGGTAGGCGGAGCTCTTCATGGCCGCCAGTTCCTCGGGGCCAATCATATGCCGCGTTTCCGCGGTGAGGGGGCAGGCAACAACGACCGCATCGGCAGCTGCCAGCAGCCAGTGCAGGTTCTCCCTGGTGGGAGGGCGCACTGCATCTACACCTGGAGGGGCCGTCAGGCGCACGGGATCGAGGGCAATGACACGCATACCGAACCCGGCAGCACGCTGCAGCGTCTCGGTACCAAAACCACCGAGGCCGATGATACCGAGAGTGCTCCCTGTCAGCTCGACAATCGGGCCACTCAGCCCCCAGGACCGCTCCGCCATATTCCGTATCGACGGCAACAGACCCCGGGTCAATGCCAGCAGGAAGGCCCAGGCATGCTCTCCTCCCTGCGGCGCATAGAGACCGGCCATATTCGTCACCACGACCTCGCCCCGCTCGATGATTTCCGGGTAGAGGAACTTGTCCATGCCGGCGCTGAAGGACTGAATCCAGCGCAGATCTCTGGTGGCGGCCGCGACCGGTGGTGGGAAATAGCCAAGCAGAACCTCGCATCCGGTGGCCAACTGCACCGCTTCCTCTTCGGTGTTGGCGTGGACGATCTCATGCCCACCCAGACTCCCGGCCAGTTCGCTGAGCTCAGCCAATTGTGGTGCCGTAAACGGAAAGAAAACGAGGATTTTCAACTGGTCTGCTGCAGATCGGCGGGCGCTGGCGCGCGACGTGCCAGAATGTCATCAATATGGTCAGCCAACAGCGCTGTCGGGCGTGGCCCGAAGGCGGAGACGACGTGGGCGGCGCCATAGTTTCCCAGCAGGGCGGACTGGCTCAGGGACAAGCCGTGTGTCAGGCCGTAGAGGACGCCGCCGGCGAAGGTGTCGCCCGCCCCCGTTGTGTCTATAGCCCGTGTGGCAAAACCCGCGACGATTTCTGGTCTGCCGTCGCCGTCAATGATGAGCGCCCCATCGGGGCCAAGGGTGACACACACGCGGGGAACACGCTGCGCCAGTGCACCTGCGGCTGCCGCGCGGTCATCGAGGCCAGTGAAGGCCCGGGCTTCGTCCTCATTGCAGAACAGCAGATCGATGCCACTTTCCATAATACTGTCGAAACCGGCTTTGAAGGCGCTTACGACAAAAGGATCGCTCAGGGTCAGCGATACGATTGTGGCCGCCACGCGGGCTGTGGCTGCTGCTGACTGACAGGCTGCTAGGCCGCTCTCGGTGGTCATCAGGTAGCCTTCGAGATAGGCGTAGCTACTGGCGTGGATGACCGCCTCGTCAACCTGATGCGGGCCCATTGTCGCGCTTGCCCCGAGGAAGGTATTCATCGTTCGATCTGCATCCGGCGTAACGAACACCAGACACTCTCCGGTGGCTCCGGACTGAATCGCTGTCGGGTTGCTGGCGACGCCGGCTGCTTCCAGATCCTTGCGATAGAAGCTCCCCAACTCATCATCACCCACCTGGAACGCATAATGTGCCCGCCCCCCGAATCGAGCGACGGTGATCATCGTATTGGCCGCCGACCCGCCGGAAGCCTTGTTGACAAGGGTATCACCCAGACCCGTGACGATGTCTCGTCGCCTGTCGCCATCGACGAGAGTCATGACTCCCTTTGTTACGCCGAGATCTGTCAACGTGTCCGGCGTTACGGAGTACTGCACGTCCACCAGTGCATGGCCTATGCCACACACGTCGAATTTGTTCAAATTTCAATACCCTTTTGGGGTCGTAAAGACCAGTCCAACCATCGAACTGCATACGCGCCTGTGTATCAGGACGATGCGGTCAAGATAAGCCGGCAGGACCTGCGGGCAACCTGGGATCGTCCTGGGATCGGCGCAGAGCCTCTTGCAACACTTGTGGCACAAGGGTATATTCCGGCCAACTGCAATTGTATTCCGCCGCATATCATCCACGTGTTCTGGAGCCAAGGTTATCGCCAGACAGCAACAGTCTTTCACGAGAATCAACGAGTCCATCCGCGTTCCACAGGTGCGGTTGATCGACGCCGCAGGCGAACAGATCGGTGTCATCGACACGACAGAGGCCATGTCCATGGCGGATTCGTCGGACCTGGACTTGGTGGAAGTCGCGCCCGAAGCACGTCCGCCAGTCTGCCGTATCATGGATTACGGCAAGTTCCGATTCGACAAAGAGAAAAAAGAGAAAGAGGCGCGCAAGAAGACCCACAGTGTGCAGTTGAAGACTGTGCGGATCAAGACCGCTAATATCTCCGATCATGACCTTGAATACCGCTTGGGCCACATTCGTGGATTTCTCGGCGAGGGCAATCGAGTCAAGGTCAGTATGCGCTTTTTCGGTCGCATGATGGCCTACAAGGATCGTGGCCGGGAAGTTTTTGAAGAGGTCGCCAAAAAGATGGAAGATGTTGCGGCCGTCGATCAACTGCCCCAGATGGAAGGGCGCGAGATGTCGATGATCCTGCGGCCCATCGCCGCCTAGAGATCTCGGTGCGCGGGCTGCAGCCTGCTGCCAAGGTCGAGGAATCGACGCCTGGAAAATGAGGCCTGGAAAATGAGGCCTGGAAAATGAGGCCTGGAAAATC
>JAQCJA010000332.1 GCA_027593305.1 bacterium | reverse complement strand
TCCCGAAGGCGAGTTGGCCCTGGCCGCCCTGGAGGAGCACGCCATCCGCACCGCTTTCAAACATGCCGGCGGCAACCAGGCCGACACGGCGCGACTGCTCGGCATCGGTGTCGATGCTCTGCGCTACCGCCTGCGCAAGTACGGCCTGCGCTGATCGGCGTCACCATCCTTTGGTCGTCATTTCACCGATTCCGCGGCCAAATGACTGTCAGACGACCCTTTCTCCGAAGGGTCATCCGTTGTTCATTCCCTTGCTGCACTTCGACTTAGCCGTACCGATCCGGCCTGGCACGCGACTTGCGGTGCTGTGGGCCCCGACGTAACCGCCCTGGTGGCGGTCCAGGATTGCTGACGCCCGACCCCTGGCGGCGGCAATCGCATAAGGAGTGACGATGTGAAGATTCTCTTAGTCGATGACGAGCCCACGATCACCGAGTTCTTCCACCGGATCGCGACGGTGCGGGGCTTTCACGATGTCGAAATCGTTGCCAGCGCTGAGGACGCTGTGACGCGTGTGCTACGTTCGAATTTCGATCTGATCACGCTCGATGTGCGCATGCCCGGTGTCAGTGGCCTGGAGATCATCGCCGTGGTACGCAACATGAACCCCCATGCCGTGATCGCCGTGATATCGGGTTTCATCCCCGAGGAGATCCCGGAGGAGGTCATGAGTTGCATCGACGTCATGCTGCCGAAGCCTGTCAGTGTTGAGACCTTCAACGCCCTTCTGGCTGGTGCCCTGCAACTGGCGGAAACACTTGAAGGCATCCGTCTTCTCGGAGAGCCAACTGCCGTACTTCGCTGAGGAATGGAGGGACGGCACAGTGGTGGATACCCGCAACGAGAGTCCCAATGCCGCAACAACCGGCAGCGTAAGTGCCGGCATCCAGATCCCCTGGATCCAGAGTGCCTCTGATGCCATACTGCGTGAGGGCCGCCTGACGGAACTCCCGGTGATCAGTCCGGATGCACCGCTGAGCGTGTTTGATGGTGCCGACCGGGACGTCCTCGTGCAGGATGATCTGGCCTTCGTCCACATCGTGCGCAGCGAGCGCAGCGTTCTCGTGCAGGGCAGTATTCGCGGGACCCTGGAGAATCCCGTGCGTATCGAGGCGAAGGGTGACATCGTCGTCTTCGGCTCCATCCACCACGCCCAGCTCTCAGCACGACGCGTGCTCGTCGGCGGCCGCTCCTGTCACTGTCAGGTCACCGCAGCGCATCAGGCTGCCTTCGGCGGCGCGCTGGAGACGGGGCGAGTCATTGCCGGCGATTACGAGGATGATCGTCGTCGTATCGAATCCTGCCGCCTGATGATGGAGCAGGTGAACACGCAGACCGAATCCGTCTCGCGCAGGGTAACCGGAGAGGAGAAACGTCTCGACAAGACCTGCCGGGCTCTGCGGATTCCGCTGGACTTCAATGTGGGCCGCCTCGTGCAGCACCACAATGGCCGTGTCTGCGTCGACCTGCGCTCCTTTTACGCATCTCTGGAAGGGCGCACCGATGAACAGTTGGAGCTGGCCCTGGCCGAATTCTTTGCCAAGGGTGTGATCGGCGTCATTACTCGCACCAATCGTAAGTACCTGGTCAACTACCCTGCCCGGGAGAAGGTCTTCATGCAGCTGGTGAAGAGCCTGCGAGAACTGTTTGAGGCGGTCTTTGAGCGGGATCGGCTGCAACGTCGCGTTGACTGGCTCGCGAGTCGGCTTGAACACCTTGTCGATTCACTCTGCAACCGTTGTTGCCTGATCGACGTGGGGGGTGCCATTGCCGGACTCACAACGATGGAGTTCATTCTCCCACGGGTCGTTCAGCAGCCGAAGGATGGCGGCTACGATTTCTTCCACAAAACGGCCCGCCTGGAAGTTCATGGTGATGGAACGGCCGTCGAGGTGGTGTCCGCCAGTACCGATGGCGGGCGCACGTCGACAACCGTACCAGCATCTGAAATGGAAGGCATGCGATTCGTCCTTGATGGCGGCCGCATCCAGTGGGAATCCGTCGGGGAGCCTGTCGGTGCCTAGGTAGCTTGCGTCGGAGCTGGCGCCTGATGCAGCGTGCGGCCAGCCCCGCCCTTGTTACCCCCGGCCCGGACTGTGGCTCTGTGCGCATCGTTACCGGCTGCCTGCGCGGCCGCATCATTCCCTTCAATCCCAAGCGCCATGGTGACATCGGTGTCACCTCCGGCCGCCTGAAGGAGGCGATTTTCGCTCGCCTCGGGGCCACTCTCGAAGGCCTCAGCTTCCTCGATGTCTGTGCCGGTTCCGGCCAGATCGCACTCGAGGCCTTCAGTCGCGGGGCCACGGTCACCGCCGTCGAGCCGGATCGTCGCCGCTGCGACCTGCTGCGACAATTGATGCGTGACTGGGGGGTGCATGACCTCGAATTGCTCAGTCGCCGCGGGGAGAAGGCACTCACCGATCTGGCTGCCGAGGGCCGACGTTATGATGTCATCTACCTCGATCCCCCCTACAAGGCGCTGCACAACGGTCAGCCACTGTGCGAAGTGCTGCTGTCTGCAGTGGGCAAGGCCGGCGTACTGGCTGCCGAAGGCAGCCTGTTCGTGCAGCACCCGAAGGAAATAGACTTATCGGCAAAGGTTGCGGGCCTGCAGTGTGTCGACCAGCGTCGTCACGGGACCACAGTCCTGAGTGAGTACCAGGCGACAGCGACATGAGATCGTGCACCGGATTGCGCTGGCGTCCTGTCGCCGGCAGTTTGTCCGTTATCCCGGGGAGTCAGACAAGTGAAGATCACCAGCATCCGCGCCACCGCCGTCCTTGTGCCCAGGCCCACGCCCTTCACCAGCAGCCTCGGGACCCACGCCGGCAGCGAAAACGCCATTGTTGAGATCGATACCGACGCCGGCATCACCGGCGTGGGCGAGGCATCCAGCATCTGGGATCGACGGGGACGGGGCTGCGCCGACGACATCAACGGTTTGCTTGCGGGAGCACTGGTCGGACGCGACCCGACACAGATCCGTCAGATCACCGACATCATGGACACCTTGTTGTCGCCACGTTCGGCTCCCGCCAAGGCGGGTATCGAGATGGCGCTCTGGGACATTCTCGGCAAGGCTCTGGACACGCCGGTGTATCAACTGCTCGGTGGTGCCGTACGCGAGCGACTGGCTCTGTCCCGTTCGCTGTCCATGGGCACCGTCGACCAGGTCGTGGCGCAGGCGGATGCACTCGTGGCTGAGGGTTATGGCACTCTGAAGATGAAGGTGGGCCGCGACGCCACTGCGGACCTGGCCAACCTGTCGGCCCTGCGCCAGCGGTTTCCGGATCTGTGCCTTCGTGTCGACGCCAACATGGGCTGGCCCAATGCCAAGACCGCGGCGCGTTACATCCGCGAACTGGAAGAGTTCGACATCGAGCTTGTCGAGCAGCCCCTGCACGAGCGTGATCTGGAAGGGCTGCGCTTCCTGCGCGAATCGCTTGACATTCCCATCATGGCGGACGAATCGGTGTGGACCCCCGCCGATGCCATCGCCTGTGTCAGGGCCGATGCCGTGGACGTGTTCAATGTCTACGTCTCCGAAGCCGGCGGCCTCGGTCCGGCGGCGCGCATCTTCGCCATCGCCGAGGCGGCACGGCTTACGTGCATAATCGGCAGCATGCCTGAGTTGGGCGTCGGCACCGCCGCCCAGGCGCATCTGGCCTTTGCCATGCCCAATATCGGTTTCGCCTGCGATGTGAATGGTTGCGTCTACCATGCAGACGACATCGCCGATCATGGCCTGCGGATCGAGGACGGCTACGTCTACCCGCCCTCCGGCCCGGGATTGGGCGTGACTCTGGATCCTGAACGCGTGCAGAAATACCGCATCTGATGCGCTTCCGTCCCTGTATCGACCTGCACAACGGCCAGGTGAAGCAGATCGTTGGTGGTTCGCTGCGCGATGGTGCGCTACCGCAGACCAACTTCGCGTCGGCTCTGCCTGCGGCGCACTATGCCGGATTGTATCGCCGGGATGGTTTCGACGGTGGCCATGTCATCATGCTTGGCCCGGGCAACGAAGGCGCCGCCACGGAAGCGTTGGCGGCTTTTCCCGGTGGTCTGCACCTCGGCGGCGGCATCAACAGCGACAACGCCGGCATGTGGCTCGATCGCGGTGCCGGCAGCGTCATCGCCACATCCTTCGTCTTTCGCGCCGGCCAGCTGCATCAGGAAAATCTGGAGCGCCTGGCGCAGGCCGCCGGGCGCAACCGACTCGTGCTTGACCTGAGTTGTGCGCCGGACGCCAACGGGCGCTATGTCGTGGCCACCGACCGCTGGCAGCAACTGACGGAGTTTGAGATAACCGCCGCCAACCTCAATCACCTGGCCAGTTTCTGCAGCGAGTTTCTCATTCACGCGACGCAGGTTGAGGGCAGACAACAGGGCATCGATGAGCGCCTCGTCGCCCTTCTCGCTGACACCGTGCCGCTGCCAGTGACCTATGCCGGCGGCGTACGCTCCATGACGGATGTGGACCGCATCGAACACATCGGCGGCGGCCGCATCGACTATACCGTGGGCAGCGCCCTGGATCTGTTCGGCGGCGCGGGCGTGTGCTACGAGGATCTCGTGGCACGCCACCGGATCTGAGACACACCCTCCTGGGGAGATGCGCCTAGCGCGTGAGTGTCAGATAGATATTGATGGCCGTGAAGTTGATGATCGCCCAGATCGTCAACATCAGGCCTGCTTCCACGGCCATTGACATGCGACGGCTCTGCTGCTCGCGCATCGCCAGATGCAGCACGCTGTAGGCCATCGGCATCAGCAGCAGGTTGTTGGCATTTGCTCCCAGCAGCACCAGCAGGAACGGGGTGTCAGCGGCAAAAAGGATGACGACGAGCCAGAATGCTGGAAAAGCCGTCTGCAGGATACGGCTCCAGCGGCTGCGCCCCGCTTCACTCTGCAGCCCTGCAAAACCGACGTGGTGCAGAAAGTCAGCGCCGATACGCCCGGAACTGGCGGCGAACACGAGCAACGTCGAGAACAGGGTGCAGAAGGCGCCCATCATGAACACACCCTTTGCTGCTGGCCCGAGGGTCTCGGTGAAGATCGATGACACCTGCTCCACGACGGCGATGCCCTGCGGCATGATCTGCAGACGGGACAGAACCGACGCACCCAGCAGGTAGTAGGCGCAGGTGATCGTCAGGGCGATGGCGGTACAGACACCCGCATCCATCGCCAGCACGCGCATCCAGCCCCGGTATCGCGCCCGCCATTCCGGGGTGCCGTCATCGACGCCGATGAACCGTGGATATCCCTTCTCGCGGACCCAGTAGGGATACATGAACAGTTCCACGGCGGTGGCCCCCACCGATCCCATCACAGCCAGCGCCACATACGAGCTGCAGGGCGGCAGGGCAAAGGTGAAACCCGAGGCGATTTCCGCCCAGCTCATGGCATGCGGCGTGCCCTGCAGCACGAGCAGACAGCCGATGACGACGAGGCTGAAGGCAGCGACCAGGACGGTGACCATCTTTTCCAGATCGGCGTAGAGACCTCGCCACAGGAGCAGCACGACGAGACCGAAGACGGCGACATCCCAGGCCTTGTGATGGATGGCGGGCACCACCGATGCCAGCAGTCCACCAACAGAACCGAGAATACCGATCACGGCGGCGAACACC
>JAQCJA010000331.1 GCA_027593305.1 bacterium | reverse complement strand
ATCGCCATCGATGACCGGCGTCGCACGAGGGCCGACGCCGGCGCGCAGATCGGCAAAACGTGCTGTGTCACCGTAGGCCCAGACCTCGCTGCCACGGCGCAGGTCATAGGCAACGACACATTCATACACGCCGCGCTGTTCCTGCGTGATTGCCAGCCCCCGGGCGACAGCAAAACCTGCAAAGCCGGCGCCAACATCGAGGCGCCAATGGCGACGCGGCTGCAGCAGGTGCGTGGTTTGTGCCGGCCAGCGTTCGCCGGGCGGACGCTGGTTGGACCAGGGGTCATCGTGTGGTTGTGGTAGTTCTGCGCCTGCTTCGCTGCTGCCGCGTCGCTGCACCAAGGGCACACCGTCCAGCGTCACGCCGCGCAATTCGAAGCCAAGGGCGAGGATGGACAAGGCGCCGACCACGGCGCCGGCACTGCCCAGTCGCACGCCCATGGACAAACCTGAAGCCAGCAGCCACCAGAGGATCAGGCTGCTGCCTCCCAGGCCGCAGACCGCCATCGCCGCCCACACACAGTGGCGCAGTAGAATTGCCTGGCCAGCACCGGCCAGGAAAACCATCAACAACGCGGCGCTGCTGAGCAGCAGGATCATCACCAACCAGCCCCAGCGGGGCTTGCCAACCACGGACCGTGTGGCCTTCAGCGTTGCCAGGTCGCCGGCGACAGCAGCACGATCACGGTGTAGATCTCCAGCCGGCCCATGAGCATGAGCAGGGACAGCACCCACTTGCCGGCGGCCGGAACCGCAGAGTAGTTGTCGGTGGGTCCCACGGCTCCCAGGCCGGGGCCGACATTGCCGAGTGTTGCGGCAACGGCGCCGAAGGAGGTCGGCATGTCCATACCCAGCTCGGACATGATGAAGACACCCCCGGCGAAGCTGAACATGAACAACACGAAGAAGCCCAGCACGTTGGCCACGACGTCGCGATCGACGGCGTGCCCGCCCATGCGCACCGGCACAACGGCGCGGGGGTGTACCAGCCGCGTGATCTCACGAGAGACAAACTTCACCAGCAGGTGGATACGCATCACCTTCATGCCACCACCCGTCGACCCGGCGCAGCCGCCGACAAACATCAACGAGAACAGCACGAACTGTGCTGTGAAGGACCACAACTCGTAATCGGCTGTGCCGTAGCCGGTGGTGGTGATGATGGATACCACCTGAAACAACGTCTTGCGGAAGGCTTCTTCCCAATCGGGGTACATGCCGGCGCGGAAGGTCGACGAGGCGCTGATCACCAGGAAAGCCATGCCGATCAGGGACAGGTAGAAATGGAACTCGCGGTTCCTCAGATACCCCCGCCACTGTCCGCGCAGCGCGTGGAAGTGCAGTGAGAAGTTGGCCCCGGCAATCAGCATGAAGAAGATGATGACGTACTCGATGTAGGCGGAGTCGTAGGCGGCAACCGAGGCATTGCGCGTGGAAAACCCCCCTGTCGCCATGGTGCCAAATGTGTGACACAGAGCATCGAACAGATCCAGGCCACCAAACATCAGCAGCAGGGCCTCGGCGACGGTCAGGGCGAAATACACCGCCCACAGGATCTTGGCTGTTTCTGTGATCCGCGGCGTCAGTTTGTCAACGACGGGTCCTGGGATCTCGGCCTTGAACAACTGCATGCCACCAACCCCGAGAAAGGGCAGGATCGCCAGGGACAGCACGATGATCCCCATGCCGCCGATCCAATGGTTCAGGGAGCGCCAGAACAATGCCCCCCGAGGCAGGGCCTCGATGTCTGTGAGGATGCTGGCGCCGGTGGTCGACAGACCCGACATGGTCTCGAAAAAGGCGTCGGTATAGGAAGGGATGGCGCCGGAGAGCACAAAGGGCAGCGCGCCAAAAGCCGACAGCGCCAGCCAGGAAAAGGTGACGACAGCAAAACCCTCTTTGGGCAGCAGGTCGCGATCGATGCGGGTGAAACGGTAGGCGATGCCGCCGCAGACGAAGGTGATCGCTGCCGACAGAAGGAAGGCGGTGTGATCACCGGAAGCATAGTAGAAGCAGAACGGCAACGGCAGGAGCATCGTGCAGGCCTGGAACATCAGCAACAGGCCCAGGATGTGGATCACTCTGCTCAGATGCACGGTGGCACCTACTTGAACATCTTTTCGACGGCACCGAGGGCTCGCGGCAGGACGAAGACAACCGCCTTGTCACCGGCCTTCATCTGCGTTGCGCCTGTGGGAATCTCCAGTTCGTCCCCGTGGTCAACGGCACCGATGAGCGCGTTGTCCGGGAAATCCAGGTCCTTGAGGGGCTTCTTGGTGACCCTGGAACCTTCGCCGGCGATAAACTCGATCACGTGAGCATCCAGACCGGGGATCGTGGCGATGCTGGCAACCTGGCGATGCTGAATGAAGCGTAACACGGCATTGACCGTCAGCAACTGCTTGCTGACCACGGAATCCAGACCGATGGTGGGCATGATCGGCAGGTAGTTGGTCTTGTTGACCAGGGCAACCGTGCGTGGCACCTGCAGGTGTCTGGCCAGCAGGGTGGCGATGATGTTGGTCTCGTCGTCCCCGGTGACGGCGACGAAGGCGTCCATGTCCATGATGCCTTCGGTGGCCAGCAGATCGTAGTCGGTGCCGTCCCCCTGAATGACAAGCGTGTCGGGCAGCGCATCGGCAATGCCCCAGGCCCGTTCCACGTTGCTTTCGACAATCTTGACATTGACATCGTCTGCCAGCTGCTGGGCCACGAAACGGCCGATGAGACCGCCGCCGAGCACCATGATGTTGTTGATGGTTGTGTTCCTTTGCCCGGTCAACTCGATGAACTGATCACAATAGGCCGGATCTGCCACGATGTAGACCTGGTCGCCGGCGACGAGTACGTCCTTGCCGCCGGGGATCACCGTCTGCTGCTTGCGCTTGATGGCAGCGATGCGCACCGGCGGATGATTGTGGCGATTGCCCAGCTCTGCCAGCGGAATGCGCAGCAAGGGCGAGTCTGCGTCGAGACGCACGCCGAGCAGACGGATCCTGCCATCGGCGAAATCGATAAGGTCCGTGGCGCGCGCCTGGCGGATGAGACGGACCACGGCATCTGCCGCCTCGCGCTCCGGCAGGATGACCTCATCGACGCCAAGTTCCTCGCGGGAGAGGATGAAATCCTTCGACAACAGTTCCGGATTACGGATGCGGGCGATGGTGAAATCGGCGCCCGCCTTCTTCGCCATACGACAGGCGAGCAGGTTGACTTCGTCCCGCGTCGTCATGGCAGCCACGGCATCCACGTGGGCAATGTCCGCCTGCTGCAGAATGCGCCACGACGTGGCGTCCCCCTCGATCATCCGTACGTCGAGTTGCTCGCCGGCGCGTCGTGCCGTGCGGTTGTCGACTTCGATGACTGAAACGTCGTGGTGGTCCTGCGTCAGACGACGGCACAACTGCATGCCGATATCACCGGCACCGATGACGAGGATATTCATCTCAGGGCAGATCGAGAGAGGCGAAGCCAACAGCCAACAGCCAACAGCCAACAGCCAACAGCCAACAGCCAACAGCCAACAGCCAACAGCCAACGGCCAACAGCCAACAGCCAACAGCCAACAGCCAACAGCCAACAGCGCAGCAACGGACCTAAGAAGCCACAAGATAACGGTGCGTCTACGGGTGGGCAACGCGGGCCCAGCACGATGCAAACGTCGCCTTGCCTATTGTCCCCCCGTGGCAGAGACTGGTGCTTGTCATTGGAATGCCCGGTGTGCCCCATCGGGAACCAGGTCCGTCTCTCCTGTGACCAAATTCTGCTCTCCCGCAAAGGCCCATGACGTCTTCCCAATCCCCCGTCCTGCACGAGAGGCCCGCCGCTCAAGCACTCGGTGCATGGCTCGTCCGCGTCACGGACGACGCTGCTGCCGTTGAGGCCCGGAAGCGACAGCAGGACCGATGGGTCGGCGGCGACGTGTGGGTCGCCATCGCCGCCGACACACTGCACGTGACCGCGCCGCCCACAAGCTGGACGCTGGCGCTTGCGGATGGCAAGCCGAGCGTCTCAGATATCGACGAACTCCCGTAGCGCTTCCTCGCGCCGGGCGGCAGCGAGAATGCGGTGCACGGTAAGCGTCTGTGAGCGCGGCACGTTGGCTTGATTGCGGGCAAAACAGAGCAGGAAGGCCCGCGCCGTATCACGGAAGATGGTACTTGTGTCGACGGCAACAAAACGTGTCTCGGTGGCGGTCGTCACCGATGCGGCATAGGGCGTTGTGCCGCCGTCGGTATGCACATGAATCAGTGCCGTTCTAGCATCCGACCACTCCAGCAACAGCCGACTGCGTGGCGCCGGACTCCAGCGTCGCAGACGCTGCACACCGTCCCCCATACAACTGACAACCAGTTCCACCGGATGGATGGCATATTCGTCAAAGGAACTACCGCCGCCCCAGGCGACCATGTGCAGGACCTGATCGTGGCCACCGGCATCGATGACACACTTCTGCACGTCCGTATACCGCAGGGCAGAGGACGTCTGTATGGCAACACCATACTTGTCTGCCAGGGCAAAGATCGCCTGCGCCGTGACCGCGTCGGGGGCAAAGGTCTTGTCCACGTACGTCGCTTTGCCGAATGGCAGCACCTGCTGGCACAACTCCAGATGGATCTCCGGGTTGGACGGCGCCAGCACAACGTAATAATCGACATGCTCATCCATGGCAGCCACGGTATCGAACCAGGGCACATCGTTGTCCCGCGCCCAGTCGCGACCGGGTTCGGCTTCCAGTGCCGTGCAGCCTGCTACGGTGAAGCCAAGTTCGATCAGGTCATGACGCAGCAGTCGCAGATAGACGTTGGCGTGGAAGTTGTTCGCATCCAGGCGTTTGTCGACAAAACCGAGGCGGCCACCCATGCCGCCACTCACGCCGCCACTCACGACTGGGCTCCGACCTGGCGCACATTGACGAAGCCGCCCCCAGCGGCCGAATCCCGCGCCGCCAGACAGGCATAGACCGACTGCAGGCCCGTTTCGATCGGTGTACGCGAACAGCGTGTGCCGTGGACGACACCGAGGAAATCGTCGGCCAGCGCGATGTCGCCACCGAAGTGACTCATGTCGCCACTGGCGCGCTCCGTCGCCGAGAACGGATGATGGTGGCGCACGCGCTTGAGTTCGTTGGCGTACCAGTCGAAGCTGACGGTGCCGGCATAACCGCTGACCGTGGCACCCCGGGCGCCGGCATCCCGCCGCGCGTAGAACACCTGCGAGTAGACGCCGTGACTGCCATCGGCAAATTCCAGCAGGGCACTGGAGCAGTCCTCATTGAGTTGCTCGCCTGTGCCGCAGTCGACGCTGAACAGACACATATGGTCAGTCAGCGTGCCGCCGGAACCGTTGCGACGGCGATTCTCCGGGCTCTCCGGGCACGTGCCGGTTTCGTCACACTGCGAGCAGCGCAGGCCGGCGGGTTTGTCGCCGCCGTAGATGCGCCCACGCGTGGCCATGGCGGCAATCCGTGTCACCGACTGTCCCATCAGGTACATCAGATAATCGAAGTCGTGTGTTGCCTTCTGCAGAAACAGCCCGCCCGTCACCGAGAAATCCCGGTACGGCTGTTCCCAGTAGCCGGTGCCGTAGGGCACGTAATTGACAGCATCCACGTGCAGGGCCTCGCCTACGGCGCCGTCCTCGATGTACTGACGGGCGAGCCTG
>JAQCJA010000330.1 GCA_027593305.1 bacterium | reverse complement strand
GCGAGCAGGCTGTTGAAGATGAGGGTATCACCAGCTTCGTAGTTCGTTGTGTGCCAGTCACCGGACAGGTCACTCTCGTCGATGGCCAGCAGGCCGGCGCCGAGGGAGAAGTGGTGCGGCTTGATCTGGCGGGGCAGATGGGATCCGGGAAGCACCGCCAGGCCGCCGAGCTCGATGGGGCAGTCTCCCACGGGGGCCCAACACGTGTAGGTGTCAAAGCTGCCCTGAAAGTGCACGTAGTCCTGGTGCGTTGGTGTCGTGTGCTCGGTATACTGCGGAAACCACAAGCGGCAGATCTTCTGTGGGTGAGGCAGCACGGTGCCGTCGCCGATGACCTTCGTCATCACAGCCAGCACCTCGGGCCAATGCGCGGATCGATGGAATGATTCCAGCCGCTGCACCTTGTGATAGACATCGGTGTATTCCGGATCACCTTCGGTACACTGGGCTGCGACATTGGCAATGCCATCGTCGACGTTGGTGCCGGCCACGAGCCAGCCACCGACCATCAGTTGTCCCAGAATATCGTGGCGCAGGTCCCGCAGGCGTTCGGCGTCCTGCAGCCCTTTGAAAAACAGATAGCCGACAGCGGCCAGTCGCCGGCGCAGTTGTTCGGGATCGTTGAGGGCGTCGTTGGCAGCGGACAATTCGGTGAGGGAGCTCTGGGTCATGGAATCCACTTTGATTGGGATGAAGACCGGTAATCTACGCTATGAAGTGTGTATCGACTCGGCCGCAGGGGCGAGGGCTGCGCAGGAGGGGGGCGCGCACCGTGTCGAGTTGTGCGGTGCGCTGAGCGTTGGCGGCATCACGCCGAGTGCCGGGATGATCCGGGCCGCACGTGAGGCGGCGACCCTGGGGCTGCACGTGCTCATCCGCCCGCGCGCTGGCGATTTCCACTTCGACGCAACTGAGTTCGACGTCATGCGCCGGGACATCGACATGTGTGGTATGTGGGGCGTTGATGGTGTCGTCATTGGCGCGCTGCGTAAGGATGGCTGCATCGACATGGACGCGTGTGGCGCCCTCGTCGAAGCGGCCCGCCCCATGCGTGTGACCTTCCACCGTGCCTTCGATGTCACGCCGGATCCGATGCTGGCCCTGCAGGATCTGATCACCCTGGGCATCGACCGCGTGCTGAGTTCCGGGCAGCAAGCCACCGCCTGGGAGGGACGCGATCTGTTGCGTCGTCTGGTCGAGGCTGCGGGGGAAGGGCTGGTCGTCATGCCCGGCGCCGGCGTCGATGAGGGCAATGCCGCCGATCTGCTGCGGGAGACGGGCGCACACGAATTGCATTTCTCTGCCAGACGCCAGATCGAGGTGCCTCCTGTTGGCGGTCGCGGCGTCGCCATGGGCAGTGATGCGGCGGCGGACCGGGTGCGCGGGGTGACGGATGTGGCACGGGTGCGAGGCATCATATCGGCGTCGCTTCGGTGATCCACTGATGGCGGTTGGCACCGACGCCTGGCCACGAGAATCGCGGGCGATTCTCTGTGGTTCTCAAAAGGGCACGGGGATCTCGAATTGTAACGGCGCCTCATCCAGGGGGTGGTGGAAGGCCAGGCTCGTGCTGTGCAGCATCAGGCGTTCCCCGGGCGTGCCGTACAGGCGGTCACCGATGATCGGGTGACCGAGGCCGTCAGGGTGCGCGGCGTGGACGCGCAGTTGATGGGTTCGTCCCGTCCTCGGCGTGAAGCGCAGTCGTGTTGCATGGGCGTGTCGTTCCAGGACCTCCCAGTCGGTGATGCCGAGTTTGCCGTGCACAGCGTCGAGCATCTGCCGGGGACGGTCATCCAGGTCGACGCGGAAGGCCAGTTCGATATGGCCACGGTCGGCCTCCACGTGACCCTCTACCAGAGCGACGTAGGTCTTGTGTACGCGGCGCTGCTCAAACTGCAGGGACAGGTGGCGGTGCGCCTCGGGCGTCAGGCCCAGGACCATGAGGCCCGACGTTTCCATATCCAGGCGATGGGCCGCCAGAGAGCCCGTGGCGGCAGGAAAGAGCTCTCGCACTCTGGCGACGACGCAATCGTCCATGTCGGCGTCGCGTCCGGGCACGGAGAGGAAGTCAGGCATCTTGTCGATGACAACGAGGCTCGTTTCCTGATGCAGGATGGACAACGGCCGGTGCCGCAGATCGGGGGGCCGGAATCTCACAGCTTCGTGACGCTTGCCGCTTCCATACCGCGCAACAGGAAACCGAGAATCGGATAACACTTGCTGCGGCAGGCGTCGTAGTAGACTCCCTCCACTCGTGGATGTACGGCGGACGACGAGCCCCACCAGAACTCGACCATGCCGAGGGGGGCCAGGCCGCCACGGATGGCGGCCTGCAGCAGCTTGGGTGCGCAGCAGTCGCCCATGCCTGTGGGCGGGCGCGACCCACCAACCTCGACCTGTGTCAGGGGCAGTACCTCACCCAGGACGTTGTCAAAACGGTAGGCGGCGTGCATCCGGTCGGTGAGGGCCCGTGACAGGTGGCCACGCTCGATCTTGATGGTTTCGATCTGTCGTCGAAGCGGCTTGCTCGTGGGCAATGCCTGCAGGTCGCGGATCTGTTGCGTCAACACAGCAACGGCAGTCTCTGTCTGCGAGCGTTCGGCGACGTACTCCTCCAGGTGACCGCTCGAAGGCACCCACCCTGCCGGTGCCTCCCAGGTCTCCCATTCCCCGGAAAAGGCCCGCAGCGTACCGAGTTGACCGTCCGTGTCCCGGCAGAGCATGACGCCAAACATCTTGCCCGCTCCGGGCTCCAGCAGATGGCGCGTGCTGAAGCCGTCGGCGGCATCGCGGTGTGCATCGAGAAAGCGGCGCAGGCGGACAGCTTCGACCATGACGGCCGCCGTCGGGCCGATGGACAGTTCGTCACCGGTGAGGGGACAGCGCCCGGCGTAGCGCACGTCGGGAAGCGCAATATCAGCGCCCGGCTCATCGGCGACAGGATGCAACAGTGGCAGCACGGGCGGCTTCAACCGGCGGCGGCGCTCATTGCCGAATACTGCATGATCAGTGTCCCGGCCGTGCGCAGCATCTGCTCAACGGCGTCATTCATGTAATCCGACAGCAGGGCCTGCGCTGCCTGGAACTCGCCCGCGTCCATCATCTGTCTGGCCCTGATCGCCAGGGGATAGGCGCTGGCCATCCACTCCGCTTCCAACTCTGCCCAGCAGGCTCGCACGGCAGCGATGCGGCCCGGCTCATCCTCTCGAATCAGCTGTGCCAGATGCAGGAAACGCCACCAGGGGCTATCAGGGGTTGGGTGTTCGCCACCCACGGCGAGCATCGATGGCAGCGTGCCTTCGATGAACACCGGGAAGAAGGGAGCCAGGCAGGGCGAATAGAAGCTGCACCAGTGGATGGGCAGACGCGAGCCATCGGCGCACAGATCGGAGACGAGGCTGGCTGCCGTATTGCCACCCTCGGGTCCGTCATTGAAGTGAATGCAGATGCCCTTGCCGGTGAGGTCGGCGCGGAAAGGCTCACCCGGTTCTGTTGCGTCCGAGTGGTCACGCAGCAACGCCATCATCGAGGTCGTCTCCAGACCGCCGTGGCGGGCACTGAGGACGGCACAGGAGCGCTTGCGCCGCATGGCGCCGCTGCCATCGCTGCGGTCACTGGCGCTGTAGGCCTCAGCGAAGTTGAAGGGCCCATGGTCACGGCTCCACCAGCCGTGCTCGATGGCTGTGGCCTCTGCCGTCGACGACACAGACTCGTAGTTGGTCTCGACGCTGTAGACGTTGCTGATGCCCAGGGCCGACTCTACACGCTGTACCGCCCACTCGTGACTCGCAGTCTCAATGACATAGGCCTCGTGCGGGTCGGCGACGATGTAGCCGTTGTCGTAGGTGCGTACGCCGGCATCGTTGTCGAACTTGCCCTGACCGAACTCGCTGATCAGGCGCGTCATGCAGTCCACCGCCTCGCGGGCCGTGCGCCCACGTTCCAGGCCCAGGCGCACGATTTCCATCCCGATCAGACGTGACTGGGGCGCACTGTCGAACTTCGAACCCAGACCCTCGTTGCCGATGACGACCTGATGTTCATTGGCGCCGTGCTCGTACCCCCGGCACCACCACGGCCGTGAGCCGACGTGGCGCCATGTTTCGGCCACCTCCGGCAGCGACACGAACTGGCACTGCGTGACGGCGCCTGTCTCGTGGTGGCGACGCTCGTGCAGCTCCAGAGGTTGACACTCATTCCATGGTCGATCGCTGTTCTTGGCGAACACGGTCTGCCCATGCGCCGTCGCTGCCGGCAGGGCGACCACTGTGTCACAACCCCTGGGGACATCCTCTGCGCTCATGACCGCTGCCTTTCTATTTGCTCGTTGGTACGGTGCGTCTGTCATCGCGTCCGTCGCCACGGGCCAGTCGCTCGTGGGCCTGCTGCTCCCGGGCCAGGGCCTGCCCGAGTTCGTAGTAGCTGCCATCGCGCGCGCCTGGCGGGTTGGCGACGATATCGCCGGGGGGAAACAGATACCAATCCTCGCGGCCCACGCGGTAGCCACGAATGAACGCCCGCGGTGCATCGTCCGTGACATAATTGACGACATAGAGGTCGCCGTCCGCCATCTGCACCCATCCTGAGTAGCCGCTGTCGGCGGCAACGGAGCGATCATTGTCGAGGACGGTGAAGCGTGCCATGGGGCTGTCCTGCTGGGTCGGGCCGCCGACGGCGGACACCGGGGTTTCCACATACAATGCCAGCGACGTCGACAGGCCGACGGCGAGCCGGTAGGTCACGGCGATCTCTCCGGAGCGAAGACGGCCGGCGGAGGGCCGACCGACACAATTGGGCATCGGTGTGCGCACCGCTGCCGACCAGCTCCGACCGCCATCCGTCGACAGAGACTTGAAGGCGCTGAGGCGCTCACCGTCCTCGCGCATGTAGAGCACGATGGTGCCATCATCGAGCTCGACGAAGTCACCCTCGTTGAGTCGCCAGGGCAGGCCTGTCACGGTCGGCGTCGCCGGGCTGGGTACGATGCTGGGGCCATCCCAGTGGCGGCCGCCATCGTCGGACACATACACCGTCTGTTGCTCGATGAACGGATCTTCGGCGCGTGTTCCCGGCCACTGTTCGGTGACGCCCAGCAGCAGCCGACCACTGACCAGTTCCTTCAGGGAGGGAACAATGCCCTCGGTGACTCCCGTATCCTGCGGGCCTTCCCATGTTACACCGCCGTCGCCGCTGCGGAACAGGAGATTGCGACAGACGCCGGGCTTCAGGAAGTCCTCGAAGATCGTGGGGATCAGCAGGTCGACGATGAGCAGCAGGGTTCCGTCGGCGCGGGCCAGGATGCGCGAGCAATTGAGGCGCCCCTCGCCGGCCGCGGTCCGGGTCTCGTTGCGTTCGATGATGAGTTGACGTGGTCCCCAGGTGAGGCCTGCGTCGAGGCTGCGCCGCACGATGATTCGCGAGAACGGCCACGGGCCGTGGCACAGACTTTCACGGTAGGTGCACACCAGCGTGCCATCGCCAGCACAGGCAATATCAGCGAAGGCTTCGTACACGTCGTCGTTGCGCGAGATGGTGATCGTCTGCATGTGGGTGCCTCCATCGGGATCATAGCATAGCGGCCGCCGGGGATGCCAGCCAGATCACACGCTGGATCCCCCGGGGCTCAGCGCCAGACGACTTCCGTCAGCATGTTTGACGCCACAGGC
>JAQCJA010000329.1 GCA_027593305.1 bacterium | reverse complement strand
CCAGCCTCATCGTTGCCGCCACGCGCCGTCTGTCCGCCGATGAACTGGATCCGCGCATCAAGTCGCTGAACTACCTCAACCAGATCATGGCCCGTATCGAAGCCAACCACGCCGGCGCCGATGAAGCGGTCATCCTCAACCGCAACGGCTTTGTTGCCGAGGCGACGGTGGCCAATCTGTTCATCGTTGTTGGTGGCGTGTTGCTGACGCCACCGGTACTGGATGGCGCACTCGATGGGATCACACGTCAGGTCGTCATGGAACTGGCCGGGACCGAGGGCATCCCCTGTCGGGAACAGAGCCTGGCCGTCTATGACCTGCACAACGCGGACGAGTGTTTCCTCACGGGTACCGGGGCGGAGCTTCTACCCGTCGCCAGAATCCAGGGGCGGTGTGTCGGCTCGGGCGAGCGGCCGGTGTACGAGCGCCTGCAACAGGCCTTCCGGCAGTTGGTGCGCACCGAAGTGGCGCAGGCTGCCTGAGGCGGTACGACCGTCCGCCGACGTTGACATGTGACACCGGGACGTTGTACATAACGCGACGGAGCGTGTTCCACCGATCTTTCCGGAGGCCCACCCATGCGTCGGACAACCGTCCTGGCCCTGCTCCTGGCCGCCAGCGCCAGCGCCCAGAGCATTCAGCTACGCCAGCTGCACACGGGCGCCACCGACATCAGCGCCCACGTCGGTGATACGCTGACGATTGAGATCGTCGCCCATCTGGGCCAGATGCACGCCGCGGGAGGGGCCCTCAACGTCAGTCTGCCGGCGCAGGGCCTTGCCGTCGTGGATGGCACCGCCGCCCGGCCCTTCGTCCCCGGGTTGTTCATGGATGGCCTGGAATTCGCCAACAGACAGGTCGACTCCCAGCACATCTACGGGCTGCCTGCCGGTGTCGCCCTGCTCACGTACTCTGTGGTACTGGGTCCAGGTGGTGTTCGCTATCACAGCGGCTCGGGCGCTCTGGTCACCTTCGACGTGATCTGCACGGCACCCGTCACCGGTACGATCCACATTGTCGACAGTGCGGCACACCAGTCGATGGTCGTGCTCGACGATGGGCGCTCGGAGCGGGCCTTCCAACAGGCGACCCAGATCCATCTTTCCGTCAACCAACCAGCCGCAAAACGTGCCCCTGGCACCTGGGCAGACGTCAAGGTCCAGACCCAGGTCCAGACCCAGTAACACGCCTGCCTCTGTGGACAAGTATGGAACAGTGCCTGAGGCAGCGCGGGTTGACAGTCAGGGGCATCGGTGACGATGGTCCTACTCCATGCGAACCCGTGACGCCCCACATGATGCACTGAAAATCGCTCTGACGAGCCTGCTTCTGGGCCTGTTGCCCCTGGGTGCCCGGGGCGACAACACAGACTACACCGCTCCCACCACCGTGATCAGTGCCACACGGGATCGGGCTCTGGCCGACGAAATCCCCGCAGCGACGACGATACTCGTTCGGCGCGACATCCAGCGCGGCGAGAAGGGTGTGTCCCTCGACGAGGCCCTGCGCCACGTGCCCGGCATCATCGCCAGCAACCGGCAGAACCTGTCCCAGGGCGAGCGCCTCACCGTGCGCGGCCTGGGTGCACGGGCTGCCTTTGGCGTGCGCGGCCTGAAGGTGCTGCTCGATGGGATCCCGCTGACAACACCCGACGGGCAGACGCAGTTGGGCAACATCGACCTTGGCTCCGCGGGCCGTATCGAAGTGCTGCGGGGTCCAAGTTCCAGTCTGTACGGCAACGCCGGCGGCGGCGTTGTCGCCATCCACTCCACGCCGGCGATTGCGGGCACCTGGCGCGTCGAGCCAGGGATCACCATCGGCAGTGACGGCCTCTGGCGCAGTCAGGTCCGCGTCGCCGGTGGCAACACTCGAAACAGAGTTTCCGTCAGCCTGCGCCGCCTGCAGTTGGACGGCTTCCGCCAGCACTCTGCGGCTCTCGTGCGCGGCGCCAGCGTCATTGGCCACCATCGGCTCACCGACACCTGGCAGGTGGTGTCGATTGTCAACGTGTACGATGCGCCCTATCTGCTGAACCCGAGTTCGGTGACGCGCCAGGATGCCGAGACACGACCGCGGTATGTACGGGGTTTCGTCCTCTCTCAGGGCGCAGCCAAAGTGGCACGGCAGACGCAGGGCGGCATCACGCTGCGGCATGAATCCGGCACGTCCCGCACGGAAATGACCCTGTTCGGCGTGGACCGCAACCTCAACAATCCGATTCCGGGGGCCGTGGTCAACCTCGATCGGCTCTCGGGCGGCCTGCGGGCCACACACAGTCGTGACCGCCAGATCGGTGCGATCCCCGTACGCTGGCAGGTGGGGCTGGATGTCGAAGCCCAGCGGGATGATCGCGCGGAGTACGGCAACGAAGGTCTGCCGGATGGCGACGTCGCCCCGGAGGATGTAGCCGACGCCGTGATTCGTGGTGCCCTGGTCCTCGACCAGCAGGAACGCGTGCGCAGTGTGGCACCCTTCGCCGCTGTCGACATCCGTCCGCTGCCGGCCCTGCTGTTGACCCTTGGTGGACGCCTCGATCGCTACACCATGGAGGCCACGGATGTGCTGCTGCTCGATGGCGACCAATCGGGTACCCGCAACCTGTCCCGCTTCAGCCCGTCCCTGGCGGCGAGTCTGCGACTGGGCGAACTCACCTGGGCCTACAGCAGCCTCGGCACGGCGTTCCAGACACCGACGACCAACGAACTGAGCAACCGGCCGGATGGGGCCGGCGGCTTCAACCCCGATCTGGATCCCGAGTCGATACGGAGCTTCGAGGTGGGGGCCCGGGGTCATTGGCTGCCGGCGAAGCTCGCCTCGTTTATCGCCTGGGATATCGCCCTCTACCATATGACCGTGCAGGACATGCTGCTCCCCTTCCAGGTGGACGATGCCGGAAGTGGCGACGCCGAAAGTGAAGCCGTGTACTATCGCAACGCGGGTCGCGCCGAAAGCCTCGGTGCCGAGATGGCACTGCGCACCCGGGCGACGGACCGAATCGGTCTGCAACTGTCGGCGACCTGGCTGGATTTCACCTTCGACGACTATACCGTCATCACGGATGCGGGCCCCGTGCAGTTGTCGGGCAGGCAGTTGCCGGGCGTACCATCGGCGCATGTCGCCCTGTCGGCGCTGATCGAACTGCCCGCATCCAGCTGGGGAGAAATCGAGTCGGAATGGACGGATGGCTACTGGGCGAACGACTTCAACGGACCCCCGCCCGGCAGCAGCGCGCCGGCGCGTGATTTCTTCAATCCTGGCGCCACGACCGTCGCCGCCAGAATCGGCACGAGGCTCCGCGTCGGTGCCGTCGGCGCCCGTCTCTTCGTCGGTGTCGACAATGTCTTCAACGAGCGCTTCAACGGTTCCGTCACACCCAATGCGTTCGGCAACCGTTTCTTCGAACCCGCCGCCGGCCGTACATGGCATGCGGGCATCACCCTCGAGCCCTAGACCCTAGACCATAGACCGGAGCCATCATGAGCACCATCGATGCCCACGTCCACGTCCTTGACGACTATCAGCCCATGACCCCCTTCCAGGACATGGGGCGCGTGGATCGTCTGCTGTCCTGGATGGATGATGCCGCCGTCGACAAGGCCATCATGTTACCCGTTGTCGCCGACTTCTCACCCGCCAACAACGAGGAGTGCGGCCGCTGGGCGCGCAACCATCCGGATCGCCTGGCAACGATGACGGACGTGCCGCTGCACGAGAGCAATGCCCCGGCGCGGGTCCGTGCCGCCCGAGATCAGTACAACGCCGTCGCCATCAGCTGTTATCCCTCGACACCCGATCTGTCGTGGATGACGACGGCTGACGAGCTCTGGCAGGCCTTCGTCGACAGTGGCCTGCCCTGCAACCTGCAGGTGACGCAGCTCAATTACGCGCACATCATCACCGTCGCCCGCCAGCACCCCGACGTCACCATCCTGCTCAACCACTTTGCCCTGCCCAAAGGGGGTGGCGTGGCAACGGACGATGTCACCTACGGCGGCCTTGCCAGCGCTGCCGACGTGCCCAATCTGTTCGTCAAGGTATCTGCATGTTACGCTGCGGCAGACACGCCCTGGGACCCGCAGTGCCCGGCGCCGCTGGCCTACCTGCAGCAGCTGCTGCGCATTTTTGGCGCCGAACGTTTGCTCTTCGGTACCGACTGGCCGCCGGCGGGGCGCCACCTGACCTATCGCCAGGGTGTTGAGATCATGCGCACCTTCGCCGTTCTGAGCGCTACGGACCGCGCCCTCATCCTCGGTGGTACCGCCGCCCGGGTCTTCGGTATCTGATGCCGATTCTCGATGTGCCGGCACTGAAGCGGGCCATGACCCGGCAGAACTATCTGTTCAAGCATCAACTCGCCAATCTCGTCGGCATCAGCTACGATCGCCTCACGGAGATCATGGTGAATGGCGACACCGATGTTGAGGAGGATGTCGTGCGACGCCTGTGCATCGGCCTGGAATGCGAGCCAGGCGACATCATCGTCGCAGACGACATCATCGTCGCAGACGACATCATCGCCGAGGCGTAGTCATTGGGCAAGTAAGGGAAGCCCCTGCCAGCTGTGGGGCTGACAGGGGCTTGTTCCTCAGGCTTCGGCTGCCGACCCGAACCATCTGACCACGAGATCAGACAAGGGCGGGTGCCGACAAACTGGGGCTCCGGGGCCGCTGTGGCTGCAGACTTTCAAGGCGCTGCACAAGGTCAGCAACCCGCAGAGGGCGCGTCAGGACAACCGTTGCTCCAGGAGCCTCGAAGCGGCTTGCCTGCCCCGCAGTGTGCGAGTCCAGCAGCACGACCACCGGCACACGCGAGTTGCGTGCCCGTACCCTCTCGATGAAACGCTCCCGCCGCAGCGGCTGCTCCAGCCCGATGACAACGGCGACCACGTCCGTCAGATCCGCGTGTTGCGCCGCCAGTTGCAGGTGCGTGACCCGGTCGACCCGGTGGCCCTCCCGCTCCAGGGCGCCAGCAATGCCGAACCAGGTTCGCGCGTCGTCACTGGCCAGCAGGTACCTGCCCAACGTTGCCCTCCTCTTTTAGGAGTGAGGATGGTGGAACACTCAGTGGATCTTCGTACCATTCCGCAAACACTGTAACAGTGTCAAGCCTGCCGTGATCGGCGCCGAGTCCGGCGCATCGTCAACCTGCACAGCAGTGTTGCCGGCGAACAGGAGGCATGTCACCTTCTCGGCATGACCGCAAATCCAGATCAGCTGTTGCGCGCAGCCTGGGGCGACCCCGTTGATGCCGGCGCCCTGCAGCAGATCCAGGCATGTATGGCCGCCGGCACCGGCGCTGTGGGAGGCGTGCTGATGGCCGACCATCACCTGGGCTACTCGATGCCTGTGGGTGGTGTCATCGCCTACGACGGCAAGGTGTCGCCTTCCGGCGTGGGCTACGATATCGCCTGCGGCAACAAGGCGGTGCGTGTCGATCTGCGGGCCGACGACCTGCGCCCCCGAATCGCCGCCTTCATGGATGAGATCTGGCATACCATCTCCTTCGGCATCGGCCGCCGCAACAAGGAGTCCGTCGAGCATGTTCTGTTCGACGATGACCCGGCGTGGGATCTGCCCGTCGCCCGGGAGTTCCACAACCTGGCGCGGACCCAACTGGGTACGGTCGGCTCCGGCAATCACTACGTCGATGTCTTCAGCGATGAGCAGAATCGCGTCTGGATC